>NZ_JAQFWV010000071.1:0-16446 GCF_056175805.1 Halohasta sp. A2
GTTGCTGATCTTGATCGTATCGGATAAAATTGAACGTCACGGGTGAATCCTTACGCTGTACAGGATTTTCTGCTAGATAAGGTCTACGTCATGTGAGTTCTCTGCCGATATTTCTTGGACAGGCTCATAATGCCTCTGAAATCGGTCGAAAGGAAGCCGTTGACGGTGTCGACTACTTCAGCGACACGTCTTCGGTCGCTATCGCGACGGTTTTTGACTGACGGTACTCGTCGAGCGTCTCCGCGCCGCACTCCCGTCCGATCCCCGAGCGCTTGTAGCCGCCGAAAGCGAGCCCCGGCGAGAAGCGGGCGTAGTCGTTGATCCAGACTGTCCCGGCTTCAATATCGGCTGCGGCGCGATGGGCCAGCGAGAGGTCCGTCGTGGCGACCGCCGAGGCGAGGCCGTATTCGGTATTGTTTGCTAACTCGATGGCCTCCGCGTAGGAGTCGAACGTGACGACTGACGCGACGGGACCAAATATTTCCTCTTGAGCGAGCCGGTCACCGTTATCGACGCCGTCGAAGATCGTCGGTTCGATGAACCAGCCAGACGCCGGTAGGTCGTCGGCCTCACCACCAGTAACGAGCGTTGCCTCCGACTCCTGACCGATGTCGACGTACTCGCGGACTTTGTCGAACTGTTGTTTGGAGGCGAGTGGGCCGACCATCGTTCCGTCGACCAGCGGATCGCCGAGGGTCCATTCGGCGGCGGCATCGGCGAACAGCTCAATGAACTCGTCGTGGACTTCCTCGTGAACGAGCGTCCGCGAGAGTGCGTCGCAGGACTGACCCGTATTGTAAAAGATCCCCTCGGCGGCGGTGGCGGCCGCAGCCTCCAGATCCGCATCCGGAAAGACAATAAATGGGGATTTCCCACCGAGTTCGAGCGTTACCGGCGTGATGTTCTTCGCCGCCGCGCCCATGACGAGTTCGCCGGTGGCGTCCTCGCCGGTAAACGAGAGCTTGTCGACGTCGGGGTGGCTCGTGAGTGCGCTTCCGGCCTCGTCGCCGAAGCCGTGGACGACGTTCAGCGTTCCCGGTGGGAGGATACCATCGGCAAGCTGTGCGAGACGCGTTGCGGTAAGCGGCGTCTGCTCGGCGGGCTTCAGTACGACGGTGTTGCCTGCGGCCAGCGCGGGGCCGAGCTTCCAGCAGGTCAACAGTACCGGGTAGTTCCACGGAACGATGAGTCCCGCGACGCCGTACGGTTCCGTTCGCGTGTAGGCATGAGTCTCACGGCCCACGGGGACGCGCTCTTCGGTTTCGCCGTACAAGAGATGCGCGTAGTATTCGATGTACTCTATCCCGTCGCGGATCTCGGCGGCCGCGAAGGCGAGTGGTTTGCCCGTATCGAGGCTTTCGAGCAGTGCGAGTTCGTCAATGGCGTCGTCCAGTTGCTCGGACCATGCCAGCAGATGGTCGGCCCGCTCGGTGTGCGAGAGAGCACTCCACGGGCCCTTAAACGCATCTCGTGCAGCGTCGACAGCCAGATCGATCTCCTCGGCCCCACAGCGGGGAACGGTCGTAATTGGGTCGTCGACCACGGGATCCCGGGTTTCGAACGTGTCGTCGGTCGTGTATGCTTCGCCGTCGATCCAGGCGGTGAACGCCGCGCCGCTGGTCGCCTCGGCGATGGCTCGCTCGTGGTTCCGAGCGATATCGTCAGTGAATGTGTATTTTGTCATTGTATCCAGTACGTTTTCGCGTTGGTGAACTCTCTGATGCCGTGTTTCGAGAGTTCCGACCCGTATCCCGACTCCTTGATCCCGCCGAACGGAAGTCGGGGATCGGACGTCGACATCTTGTTTATAAAGGCGGCACCGGCGTCGATTTGTTGCGCGACCCGGCGTCCGCGCTCACGGTCGGTCGTCCACACCGACGCGCTGAGTCCGTACGGCGTGTCGTTGGCCTGTTCTATTGCCTTGGTTTCGTCGTCGACTTCGACGACGGTTGCGACAGGACCGAACAGCTCTTCGGCCCGCGCGGGACAATCGGCGGGTACATCTGTGAGGACCGTCGGCGGGTAGAAGTGCCCCGTCCGATCGAGTGGCTTGCCGCCACACTGGACGGTCGCTCCAGCATCGACACTCGCGGTTACCTGCTCGTGCAAGGTTTCCAGCAGATCCTCACGGGCCTGTGGTCCCACGTCAGTCCCGGGATCGGTCGGGTCACCGACAGTCAGCGATTCCATCCGGTCGACGAACCGGTCGACGAACTCGTCGTAGACAGCCGTGTGGACGAACAGGCGCTTGGCAGCGATACAGGACTGCCCGGAGTTCTGTGTTCGAGCGGTGACGGCCGTCTCGATGGCGTCGTCGAGATCGGCGTCGTTAAGGACGATGTAGGGGTCGCTCCCACCGAGTTCGAGCACGGTCGGTTTGATGTTCCGCCCAGCGGCTGCGGCGACCGCTCGCCCGGCGCGGGTACTCCCTGTTAGGGTGACTGCCTGCACGCGATCGTCGTCAATGACGCCTTCGACGCGTCCGGCCTCGATGCGAAGCGACTGCATGACTCCCTCGGGATACCCCGCCTCACGGAACGCCGAGACGATGGCCGCCGCACAGCCGAACGTCGTCGGTGAGTGTTTCAACAGGGCTACATTGCCAGCGGTCAGCGCCGGAACAGCGAATCGGAACACCTGCCAAAATGGGAAGTTCCACGGCATCACCGCGAGGACGGCCCCGAGCGGCTCGTAGGCGACGTAGGTCTCGGCACCCGGTTCGGCGCCGATCCGTTCGTCCTGGAGGTGGGCGGCGGCCCGCTCGGCGTAGTACTCACAGACCCACGCACACTTTTCGACCTCGCCGACGGCCTGCGAGATCGGTTTGCCCATCTCGTGGGTCATTATTCGGGCGTACTGGTCGACGTTGTCCCGCAACGTCTCGGCGAGGTTCGCGGCGAATTGTTGGCGGGATTCGATCGAGCGCTCCTGCCACGTCTCGAAGGTCTCTACACTGTCCCCAAGGGCCGCTTCAACGGCCACCTCGTCGTGTGGTTCGTAGCTATCGATCTGTTCGCCGGTCGCTGGATTGGTGGTTTCGAACATCATTCTGCGAACTGTCGTTCCAGGAGTGTTACCAACAGGTAGGCAGCCAGCCGCTGGGTTCCCTCGCTGTCATCGAATGCCGGTGCGACTTCCATCAGGTCGGCTGCACCGATGGCGTCGTGTCGACCTAGAATCTCCATGACTTTCAGCGCCTGATCGGCCGAGAGCCCGCCAGGTTCCGGCGTTCCGGTCCCCGGGGCAACGCTGGGGTCGACCGCGTCGATGTCGAAGGTGACGTACACCGCGTCGGTGTCTTCGGCGGCCGAGGCGATGGCGTCCTCAATGACCGGGCCGATCCCACGGCTCGTCACGTCACCCATTGTGTAGAGATCGATGCCAACTTCTTCGGCGAATTCGAAGAAGCCGGGCGACTCGTAGCCACGGATACCAACCTGACTGACGTGTTCGTACTCGCAGTAGTCCGAGTCGGCGATCAGCGCCGTACTTGAACCGTGGAACTCGTCGCCGAAGATCGGGCTCCCCGTGCTTGTATCGGAGTGGGCGTCGATCTGGACGAAGCCGACACTATCGTGGCCTGCGCCTGCTGCAAAGCCGCGGAATGAGGGTGCAGTATAGTAGTGGTCGCCGCCCAACATGACGGGAAACGTTTGTTCGGCGATGGCCCCAATGTGGGTCTCGATGCTCTCGGCGGTCCGCTCGCGGTCGATCGGGAACACCGGCACGTCACCGCAGTCGGCCAGCGAGAGCGCGCTGAAGTCGACCTGACTGCCGGTTCGCATGTTCGTCAGCCCGCCCTTGTAGCCCGACAGATATGCCCACCAGCTGCTGGCCCGTCGGATCGCCTGAGGCCCGTAGCGAGCGCCCGGTCGGTTGCTGACCGCCCCGTCGTAGGGGACGCCGATGACGCCTGCGTCGACGTCACGTAGTTCGTCGATCTCCCGCTGGGGTGCCTGGAGGAAGGTGTCGATCCCGGCATACGGGAGTTGGGTTTGTTGAGGGACTGAACGCGCCCGCCGAGTGAACTCGTTGGATGGCCCGCTCATGCGGTCTCCTCCCGAAGTGCGGTCCGAAGCCCCTCAACGGCCCGCTGAAGCTGCTCTCGATCGATCGTCAGCGGCGGCTGGAATCGCATCACGTTCTTGTGGTAGCCACCGACGCCCATAATGATCCCTTGATCGGTGAGTCGCTCGCCGACGTGTTTGGCGAGGGTTGGATCGGGCGCGGGTGCGACATCCATCGGACCGGTCCCGCTTTCAGGGTCGACCAGCTCGACACCGTGCATGAGTCCGAGTCCTCGTGTATCGCCCACGACATCGAACTCGGCTTCAATCGCTACGAGTTGCTCGCCGAGCCACGCCCCCTGCTCACGTGCGTTGTCGACGATCCCGTTTTGGAGTTCGTCGATCGTCGCTAGTGCGGCCGCACAGGCCACCGGGTTGCCGCCGAACGTCGAGAGATGATCGCCCGACTCGAAGCTGTCAGCGATTGCCGCCGGGGCGGTAAACGCACCTAGCGGGAGTCCGTTGGCGATTCCCTTGGCCTGTGGCATGATATCGGGAACGACATCGAAGTGGTCGACCGCGAACAGCTCGCCGGTCCGCCCGTAGCCGGTCTGGACCTCGTCGACGATGAGGAGTCCCCCGTGGTCGTGTGTGATTTCCTTTACTCGCTGGAGCCAGCCCTCTGGTGGAACAATGATACCACCTTCGCCCATCACTGGTTCGACGACGACCGCCGCCAGATCGCCCGCCGTATGCGTTCCGATGACGCGTTCGATGTCCTCGGCACAGGCGTTCGAACAGGGCCCGCCGTCGCACATCTGACACCGATAAGCGTAGGGTGGGGCGGCGTGGGCCACGTCGTTGATCGTCGGGGCCATATCCTTTTTATATACTTTGTTGCCGGTCAGCGCAAGGCTTCCGAGCGTTCGACCGTGAAATCCCATCTCTAGGGCGATGACTTCCTTGCTACCCGTGTGCTTGCGGGCGAGTTTGATCGCCCCCTCGACGGCTTCAGTCCCGGAGTTGCAAAAGAACGATTTCGTCAGGTTGCCCGGGGTGACCTCGGCGAGCCGCTCACCGAGTTCGGCGACGGTGTCGTTCGGATGGACGTACGAGCAGCCGTGGACGAACTCGTCGAGTTGGGCTTTGGCTGCCTTGACCACGGCCTCGTTGTTGTGGCCGACGTTCGTCACGGAGATGCCCGAAAAGACGTCCAGATACTCGTTGCCGTCGTAGTCCTCAACGGTACAGTCGGATGCACGTCTGACCGGCACGCCGAGGCTCTTCCAGATCGGCATCACGTAGTCGTCGTACTGGGAGACGACATCGTCGTTTCGCGTTTTTGTATTTTCCTTTGACATGGTTTCGACTGATATGGCGGAAATAGATTGCCACCTTATTCGTATTGTTTTTCGGGGGGTCTCTTAACTATTGTGTCGGTCGACGTCGGAAGCTATGAGTGGTCGCCGCGGTATCGGTTCGGCATGACTGAGGATCTCGACAAGCGAACCTACGATCTCTTGCGTCTCATCCGGCGGTACGAGCCGATCGGCTCAATCCGGCTGGTCACGCTCATGGAACGCCACGGCTACTCGATTCAGGGACGGACGATCAGGCTGACCCTCTCGGATCTCGACGAGCGTGGACTGACCGAGAAAGTCCCTGGTAAGGGGCGTCGACTCACGAAATCCGGACACGAGGCGCTTGAAACGGGAAACGTTGGCTCACGCCTCGAACAGATCCGCTCGCGGATCGCCACACTAACGAGCCAAGTGACGTACGACCCGATCGAGGATACGGGCGAGCTCATTTCGGCTGCCGCGTACCTCGATGCGGCAGCTGTCGAGCCGGTGCTGAACGTGCTTGCCGAACTCGACACACATCCGCTGGCGCCCTGTCTGGTCACCGTCAACGAAACCTCGATCACCGAACCCGGTGACTACCGGCTCACGCTTCCGTCCAGTCTCACGCTCGACGGCGTCCTGCTTTCGGGCGGGATCAGCACCCGGCTGGTCACTGGCGGTATCGCTGAGTACGCCCCGCCCGCCAACGCCGACGCCGTCTTCACTGAGGACCCACACGAGACTGGCGGTGCGATCAGACGCTACATCGATGTCATCAGCGGTGAGGACTCCTCGGTCGACATCGTCACGCTTCTGCTTGAAGCCGACCGAACTAATGTGTCGGCGATTCTCGACGGCGATCGCGGCCGTCTAATCATCGACAACCGTGAGTTCCCATTGGCCCGCTATGAGGAGGGTAGAGATCTCGCGTTGGCAACCCGCGAGGCATTGGGCGGCGTCGTCGACCTGCGTCGACCGCGTGAGGACGGTCCGTTTCCGATGGGCAACCCCGGTTGGGAGTTCTGTTCGCTCACGTACAGCGCGATCGCCGAGATCGGTCTCGGGCTTCTGACGGAACGAGAAATGCTGCTCGATTGGACGACACTGTACGAAACACAGCCGAGAAATGAGTTCGAACCCGCTTCGATAGTCGTCGCCGAGTACTAAGCCCCGACGACGATCAGCAGGACAATCCCGACGAAAAACAGCCCCCAAATTCCCAGCGACTGTTTCGTGAGTGCGGCGTCTTCCAACGGAAACAGCTCACCGCTCGCCACGCCTTCCTCGCCGAAGCCTTGCCGTAGGAACCAGTAGACGACGAGCGCCCCAAAGCAGAACTCGGCAATCCAAAACAGTACGAGCATCGCAACGAACATCGATTCAGTCATCATTGTTCCTCACCTCCATCGGCTGCGACAGCCTGTTGTGCGATCTCTTCGAAGTCGAAGTCGTCCGGGCTTGCAAGGCTGATAACTCCCGTAAGCGTCGTAGATGCCAGATGTCCGATCAGCATGACTTCCCAGAGCTTCAGTACTGGAAGGCCGGGAATCGCTGCGACCTCGAACGAGACCAATAGTAGTGATGCAGTAATGAGCTGGCTGCCCACGACACCAGTGATGAACCCAGTGGAGCTTGTTTGTGACCAGAACAGCGACAGCGAAAACGGCCCGACGAGTGCCGTCGCCCCGATTCCCCCGATGAGAAGCAGTTGAATGAAGCTTACACTATCGAGTGCCAACTCGGTTGCGACGAAAATCACGGCCGCGAACACGAGACTGGCGATGCGTGCCACACGGAGCTGCTGGCCGTCGGTGGCGTCGGGTTTGAGCTGGCGGTAGTAGATGTCCCGCGAACAGAGGCTCGCAATAGCAGTCAGATACGAGTCCGTCGACGAGCCGAGCACCATCAGTGCGACGACGAGGAAGACGACCGTCGCCCACCCCGGCAGCAAGCTGAGGGCTTCGATCGCGATGTCGCCGGGGGCCACGTCGGGCAGTGCCGCGAGGCCGACGAAGCCAATCAGGCTGTACATCGCGATCGTCGCGAAGACACCGATTCCGGCAACCGTGAGAAACCGACTCGTTTTGTCGCGCCGAACCGCGAAGATTCGCTGCCACGTCGATAGGCTCACGACACCCCAGACGCCCAATCCGAGCGCGTATGGCAGAAAGAAATCCTCGATGGGCGCGAAGTTCGCCATGCTGAGGAACGTCGCCGATTCCTCACCGAGGTTGGTGACCATATCCTGGTAAACGACGGATGGACCGCCAACAGAGTATATTAGTAGTGGGGCGAAAACGAGCGTCAGCGCGATCGCACTGATAAACTGAACGAAGTCGGTGGTCATAGATCCCCACAACCCGCCGACCAGGATGTAGATCCCGATCACCGTCATCAACAGCGCCATTACGACCGTCGGATCGATGCCCGCCAGGCTGCCGACCACGACACCGCCGACATACAGCTGGATCACGCCACCCAGTACCATCGTGTACAGAATCACGAAAATAACGGCGAGATGGGCGCGCTTGTCGAACCGCTTGATGAAGTACTCGCTGTAGGTCAGGCCTTGCGGGAACAGTTCGCGCATACGGAGTGCGAACGGGATGACGATAAATGAAGAGAGCACAGCGGGGGCAGCGTACATCCATATGCCCGAAACGCCAACGGAGCCGACGTATTCCGGAACACCGAGAATGTCACCGGCCCACATCCACGTCACGGCGAAGCTCGCGGTGGTCAACCCGACCTAAGCGCGACCACCCGCGGTAATGAACTCTTTCGTGTCGACGACATTCTGCCGTCGGAAAATGAAGTAGGCGATCCCGATCATCAAGAGCCCCCAGAGGCCGATGATCGAGTAGCCAACGCCGGAGTTAATCATTCGTCAGCCCACCTTTAGGCCCAGTCTGTGCTTCGACTACCAGTACGACGGTGGAACTAATTTTCCACATTGGAAAGACCACTGTAGAGTGAGTATATATAATTACGGGTCGAGAATCATTATGATATTCATATAGATTGGCCCTAATATCTTCATTATGACCTACCAAGACCTCTATCAAGTGGTCGAAAGCAATATTTTTGTAGTTCTTTGTGATCCACCGGTGTCAATCGAACCATCGCTTCTATCCCGGCAGTCACATACCGGGTTTCGGCGGTGGAATGCGGGAGCCACACCAGCACCCACGTCGACGCACCGAACTATACCAAGCCGGATGGTTAGAACATCGATGTGATCGGCGTGGATCGGTTCGCCCTTCAATGCGGTCCTGATTGACTGTCGCGGACCTAGACCCACTTGTTGACTTATTCGGGCTCTGCACTCCAGGAATATATCTGGCTCATCACTATGCGGAGCCTCTGAAGGAAGTGGCCAAAACTGATGATGAAAAGCAAAACGATACCGATGTTGATGATGCCTAAGCGAGTTTAGATGACGTAGATGGTGATAACAGGGGTGAATCCTATGACTGACAAGCAACCCATTTGATCCGTCTCCGAAATACGCTTTATGCGAATCACTATCGAACACGAACTCATCGTCGACACGCAAGAACGCCAAGTACTCCAAAGTCTCTTTGATCCCCTGACGAATCGTATCCGTCCGAGTACTGTTCTTCACTTCAGTGATGAAGTACGCCCGCCCATCACTCCCTGCTGAGTTTATATACACTCTGTTGATCGGTGTGTAATGAACAAGAATACTGAACATACACAATGAACATCAGTAAGACCCATTACCGGTACCGACAAAGCGTGGCCTCAAGTGGCATTGTGTTATAGTTTTGGAGGAAAGGGTATTGGAGAGAGCCCACGTTACGGTCGACGATCCCTGTAAGGTTATTCACAAGCGGTTCGTCCCACGTGGACAGGACCCCGAAATTACGCTGGGGGTAGTCATCGGGCTCACGCAGCGTGTTGTAGATTACCGCAAGCAACCGCTTCAACACGAGATTCTCACCGGTGTCGTAATCGTTCAACTCAACGACCAGTTCGGTTCTTAAACGTACTTAACTAGACAGTACCATCTTAAGAATAAGATCATCTTCTACTATTGTTCCCAGCCAGGTCTGGGCGACCCTGGAAGCTCGTCCGTTGCATCAAGGAGCTCATCCACAGTTGTCCACGAATAACACCGCCCGTGGAGTTCGAAGAGGCGAAAATCGTTCAAGTGTACCCAGCTGTACGAGGGATCGTCGATTTGCTGTTCTTTGAGCTTACTCGTCACGTCGTCGACTGTGATGTCGATACCAGCGTGCTCTGCCCGGCCGACGAGTGTCTCGAGTTCTGCAGCTTTCGTCTCCTCGTCGACGTCCGTGGCAGCCATAATCTGTGCCCCAGCAGCGATCACGTCGCGTGCTTCTGTGAGATTCTCTTCCATTTCCCAATAGAACGCGCGGGGGAAGGCGTACGATTTCTCGAAATACTCGGTTTCACCAAGTTTGCCGAGTTCGTTGACTTCGCCACCTGCATCCTGTTCGAAGACGGCGGCGATGTAGTCACTGAGCGTTGCTGTGATGTGAAATTTGACGCGGAATTCGGGGAGGCGTGGGATGTCGATGTCGGTAAGATCGCCGATGAGAAACGCGTACGTTCCATAGCGACGGTTCAATCGATCGCTGACTGCCCGCACACGGCGGAGATATGGATCACGATAGCTTCCGAGGACGAGATAGGCAGTCTGGTCGCGATCGTAGATTGCAGGCGTCTCACTGTTGGCCCACGACAGAATCTGCGTCGCTTCGGTGGCCCCGACGTCGAGACCCTTTAGTGCCCGCTGTACGGCTGCCATGATGTTGCCTGCGTTTGGGGGGACAGACGGACCACTCATACTTTTGAACACATTTGACCGGGTCATAGTCGTTTCTAATTGACTCAGTAAAACAGCGATTTTATTGACTTAGTTGACCCAAAGCATTATGGAGTCGAGAAGACTATCTTGAGGTATGAGCCACACGGCCCCGAGGGGATTCGAGGACCCGTTTGCAGAGCAGCGAAAAATGCGTGAGCTGCTCTCACAAGAGACTCGGCACCTGATCATCCAATTAATCCTTGGTCATCCGTCTCACCTTGTGTCGCTGGCCGAGCTTGACTACATGATTCCGAAGAACGAGGCAGCTATCCTTGATCAGCTTGAACGACTTCGAGAGGCGGGTATGCTTGACGTCTACGTTCACGAACCGAATGCGTCGACGCGGAATCTTCCTTCGAAGTTCTGGGGGCCGACCGAACGCGGTGTCGAGATTCTGTATGAGCACAACTTCCTCCGAGGTGTCCCGATAGCACGCGCGGTCTATGAGGAGACAGAACAATCTGAGCGGGTGCTGCGTCATGAAGGGGCACCGCGACCAGAGCTTCCTGAGGCAGTCACTGATGCCCTCGAATTTGACGAGCCCTAGTCAGAGACAATGAACACTCATTGACATCCTCCCCGCGCTAAACAGTAGTTGCCGAACCTAAGTGAGACTCTTGACGCTGGGCTGCGTTGTTCGAAAGATGGTTGAGACGGCTGAGGCAAGACAGGTCTGTCGTGCGGCTTCGACGTTGCTGTTCCCGGAACTGGATTTCGATGTGAAACAGTGCGGTGAATACACGAGAGAGGATTTTGGCGAAATCCTCTCTCGTATCGCCTTCGATCACGAGTTCGCAAACACGGGGGGTAAAACGCTCCAACTTGACCGTGACGAGCAAGTGGGCGTCACGTCCACTGCTCGGAACCCACTCGCTAAATCACTCTTGTATCACTTACGAAACCTCTCAACGGACGCCATCGACGACCAGTTCGATGGCGTCCGTGATCGATTGTTCGAAGTCCTTCGATCGCAGCGTCGACTTCCTGCGTTCGTCGATGTTGCCATCGATCTTCACGAGTGGCGGTTCTACGGATCTGCTGACACTGACCACGTGATAACGACGTATCCTGATCTCGGAACGAACAGAGCATTTTGCTTCGCAACGCTGTGCATTGTTGCACCACATACGCGGTTTACCCTTGAGGTGGTGCCGATGGACGCGACCGGCTTTCGCGCCAAGCGCGAAGCCGTTCGCTCCTTACTCAAAACCGCACAACAGTACGTCTCAATTCGGCACGTCTACCTAGATCGTGGATTCTATCAAGTCCATGTCGTTGCTGAGTTAGAACAACTGGGCGTTGATTATATTGTACGTGCACGACCGAGTGGTGGTATGAAAGACCGCCTCAGCGCCAGCGCTGAGACGGTCGCTGACGAGTACACGATGCAGCGAAACCGCAAACCAACGGCGTCAGTAGATGTCACAGTCTTTGCGGTTCCACACCGTACGGACGAAGATGAGCACGTCTGGTTCGTGACGAGTTTAGACGTAGATGCTTCGACAGCGAAAGCGTACGCGGCGGCGTTCCGCCGCCGCTGGGGGATCGAAACCTCGTATCGACAGATCGGTGATTTCCTCCCGAGAACGTCGTCGCCGACGTTTTCAGTGCGGTTGTTCTATTTTCTGTTCGCGGTTTCGCTGTACAATCTCTGGGTGCTAGCTAACCTCTTACTCTCGGCTGGAAGAATTCCAAAGACACCTCAGATCTCGACACGGATCTTCCGCAGATTCGTTCTCTTGACAGACTACGGTTGAGGACACACTCAGATCCGACCGGGATGACCGGTGAGTACGCCCTTTTTCCAGAGACATCGCTCGGGAACGCCGCCGACGCGGCGTTCCCTCGCTCTCTGAGTGAATTCGTCACAGCGTAATCTACTGCGATATCGTGTGTTTTGAACGCAACAGCTCAGTTTACGCGGAGCAGAATGTGATTCGGCAACTACTGTGAACGGCGGGATTCTCTCCTTGCAGAAAGATAGTTGTTGAATGTATTCGTTCACTTCGACTCGGTCTCTGACTTGTCTCTTACTTCGAGGATCTCTGCCGCGACGTCTTTCACGTGCTGTTGGTGGGATGCTGAGGTCTGGACGCCCTGGGCTGCATCAAGCTGGTCGTTGACGACCGCATTCTGCTGTGGTCCCCATGTCTCGGGGGGCTTTGCTCTGATGTATTCGACCCACCGCTTGATGCCCTCAATGCGCTGCTCACGATTGCGTTCGTGTTTCGCATCGAGGTGGTCAGGCGCGCTTGAGTTGCTCATATTCGGCTTCGACGTTGAGTCGCGTTACCCAGTCTTCAAGCCGAGAGACACTAAGACTTTCCTCGAAGAGCGTGTAGAGGTGGACCGCATCCTCGACATCCTTCTGTGCCCCGAGGTAGAGCTTGTATGCGATCTGGAGTTCTAACGGACCGATCGGAATCACGTCGTCGCTGATTCGAGCCGTGATCGCGTTTTCGAGAGACGCACGGTCAAATTGGTCGCGTGCAAATTTGACTTCGAGATGTGGCGTAATCTGGTCGTTCGGCGCGACCCAGATGTTGTCGCCGTTGTTGAGCATCTCATATATCGATGTGAGTGGCATTGCCGGGCCCCAGAACCCTGTTTCGTCGAGTATCGCGGCGAGTTCTTCGGCCGTCTCCTCGTCGATGTGTTCGATAAGAACATCAACGTCCTCGGTGGAGCGCGCCCGACCAGCAAGTATGGAGACGTAGCCTGCGATGTAGACGTGGTTGATGTCGAACTGAGCAAGCACGTGGGAGAACTCGATCGCCAACTCATCGAGCCGGTTCGGTTCTCGTTCGACGACGAGTGTTCCATTTCGTAGTTCGATCCCGCCCATAGAGCTTCGTTAGCAGGTATGCACATAACACCTGTTTGTTTTTGCACTCTCATACGTAGGCCCAACTAATGAGCGATTTTCGCTACTGCGAGCAAACTTTCGAGGAAGAGACTGCACTCCGAGAGCATCTCTACGAGGCCCACGAAGACGATGAATTGAGTCGAATCGACCGAAAGCGTGTCGAGCAATACGTTGACGAACACATTGTAGATGAGAGTCGTAGCGACGAGAACATAGAAGCCGACCAAACCAGCTCGCGTGAACACCAAATCGCCGATACATCAGATGGGTCCTATCCCACTGATGCGTGGGAACGCAGCGATCTCAAGGCACTCTCGACGGACGAAATCGTTGCGAAACTCACAGATCTCGGAATCGAAACGAGCGAGACAACGTTTCGGAACCGGGTAGTGAACCTCAATTCAGCGACCGCACTTTCCGACCAGTGGGAAGCTGAATACGAGCTCGACGTTGCTGGCTACGATCACGACTTCGTCTGGATGGCGGCAGAAGAACTCTGGGAACGCTGGACGCCCGAGATTCCGAACAAAGAACGGATCTACGACTTCGTGCAGGACGGACGTGATCTCCGAGAGAAGGGAAACCGCGCTGTAGCCTGCGATCAGTGGCTGACTGCCTGGGAGTATATTCTCGCCATCATACCTGACGGCAGTACAACCATCGAAGAGGCAGACCAAGCGGTACCGACGTTCCTCTCGCTTGAACCGTTCATTCGATCCCTCGACAGTGATCTTGCCACCGTCGCTGAGGAGGATCCGGTCTACCATGAGCATCGACTCGAGTTCTGTCGGGAGGTCTGCGAGCAGTTCGTAGACGCAGACGACGAGTTCCTACTCGATTTTCGCCACTTTATCGCCGACTCACTCGCAGAACTGGACAGAATAGCTGCCAGTCGAGCCGAGTTCGAAGCGCTCATCGAGGAGTATCCTGAAGACCCGTGGGCATACAAGAAACTCGCCGATAGCTACTGGCTCGATGACCCAGATAGACTATCGGCCGACAAGATGAAAAGCACTGCAGAACTGTACCGAGCGGCGCTGGATGTCGAGGGCCCTCTCGAAGGAGCATCGATAGTAGCCGACCGTCTCGAAGAAGTCGAAGCTCGGCTGGCTGACGTGGAAACATCCGACGAAACGGGAGCTGAAGAAGCATGAAGCTTCGTTACTATGCAGACACACCGAATTTTGACGATCACGAACAAATCATCGACCTTCTGTACACGATTTATGACAAGTACGGTATCACAGTCGAGATTGAGCGAGTAACCAATCGCTATGGGGAGATCCAGGTCTTCCCGGGAACCATACGCGAGGGTTCGCCGGAAGATGTCTACGACCGTGATTTCCACTACAACCGCACGCTCGGGTCGAACATCGACGAATCGCCGTCACAGGCGTTCAAAGCCAGTGGTCGACACGTCGATATCGATGGGTACGTTGGTATCATTGACGACGGACTCGTCTGGGCGACAACCCATTGTGGTGATCCAATCGGCTATGGTCCAGATGTCGAGGCTACGGACACGACACTCGGATTTCTCGATCAGGTCGTCAATCACGGGCCGGAAGCGATCGAAGAGAAGTACATGGACGAAGACGAACGCGAGCGAACCGCCATTGAGCAGTTCCTCGCAGCAGACGTTGTTGAGGGCACTGTTCATCGAGATGTTGTTGTCGGGGGAGCCCAACTCCCCGACTCGCCTGCACATACGGTGGATAGTTCTGTCGGCGAGATAATCACTCGGACAGTCGATGCCATCATTGAAACCGACGAGAGTGACTGGATCGTCCAGACGGCGAAAACCTTCGAGGCGTCGACGTTCGATACTGTCCTCGGGCAAGTCCTCGTTCGCGATCGACTCTATCGTCTCGATCCGGACAACAATACGGACACGACTCTCGCACTCGTGTTCAACACGGTTCCTTGGGAGCTCGATATCGACGCTGTTCAGGCGACAGTAGATCAGTTGATTAGGATATCACACGGAGTAGATATTCGTGTGTTTGTCGGTCGCGATGGAACATTCAAGCAGGTTACCGAGTGAGTCAAAATCCGGCCTTCTTGAGTTCATCAAGAAATGCTGGTCGATTCGAATGTTCTTCTTTCAGGAACTCGACGAACTCTTCGAACCGGCCGTCAGAAACCAACTCCTCCATCGTCTCTAAGTGATCTGCAATTTCCTGGTAATGACGACGTCCCGTCTCACCGGCGGCAAACGGAATCAACTGTTCTCGGTACATCTGGAAATACTCGATCGGATCGACTGTTGCGACCGGGTCCTGATAGCGGCGAATCCACGATAGATTCTCTGTTTCCTTCAGTTCGAAGAATGCCTTTTCCAAATCCATCTCGTGGACGTACATAGAGATCAACCGTTGTCGGTCTCTCTGGTGAAGTTCACGCTCGAACTCCCTGTATATCGAGTCCCATTCCCCATCGGTACTAGCCT
Source organism: Halohasta sp. A2 (assembly GCF_056175805.1). Taxonomy (NCBI): domain Archaea; kingdom Methanobacteriati; phylum Methanobacteriota; class Halobacteria; order Halobacteriales; family Haloferacaceae; genus Halohasta; species Halohasta sp. A2. The sequence continues at coordinate 15,521 of NZ_JAQFWV010000071.1, forward strand.
GTTGTAGTTCGTCGTAGGCGTCCCATTCGGAGTGATCTAACTGGTTTCAAGGGCGAGTTCCCCGCGTCACCGGACGCGGGGGTGAAGCCCGACACACCGCTTAGTGTTCAGTCTGTTCGATGTACCGCTGAACCACTTCTTCGGATACCGCACCCGTTGTCCCGACGTAGTATTCTACCTTCCAGAATCCGCCGCCCCAGAAGTACGACTCGCGGATTTCAGGACGCTGTTCGAGGATGTGCTTTCCAGAGTATGACTTGAATTGTCGAGCAACATCCGCTGGGCTGTATTTTGGGTCAGTCTGGACAAACAAGTGTACGTGGTCATCCGCGATTTCGAGGGCGAGTATTTCGTGTCCGAAGTGGTTGGCTGTCTCCGTGAACAACTCTGCCACCTCGTCTTGGACAAGTCCCAGTACGGGGTGTCGGTACTTCGGACACCACACGAAATGATACTTACACGAACTAATCGAATGTGCGTGACTCCGATATTCTCCCATCCTAATCCCTACTTTTATTATCATTTCATTGACAACAGCGACTTGACCGCAAATGTTGAACGGACACCAACATCGGAATTCCAGAGAGATATTGATGTTGCCGGTCATGTTGCTGTCGTCGATAACGGGGTCAAGTGGGTCTCAACTCTTCAGGGGGATGCGTATGGCCATGGCCCCGGTGCTGAAGATCAGACACCTATTGATTTTTTGTCAGATGTGGCTGAATCGCCAAGTAATCGAATCTGTGTCGATTGTGTTGAACTGCTGGACGGTGGTGACATCCTCGCCCGCCGTGAACGGCTGTCTCTTACCCACAAGTTCTAACGCCGTAGCTGACCAATCAACTCCAGTAAATGGGACGCTGTTCGCGGAGCTGGCGATCAAAAGCTGATGAAGATGGACAGCTGTGTGACATGAATGTCTCTGG
>NZ_JAQFWV010000072.1:0-16311 GCF_056175805.1 Halohasta sp. A2
CGAACCAACCGCTTGACAGCCGGTTCTTCCGGTAGTTGTCCTTGGATTAGGGCAGCGTTGGTGAGTGGCAACGCCGTCGCGTCGGCGGCTGATCGCCGCCGACAGCGACTGGATGCCGGTAGAACTCGCAGCCACCGTCTTGCTGGAGGCTAGCCAGCCACCGCAGACACAGATTCAGCACCTATTGAAGGAGATCGGGAGGCTCACGATGTGATCAACTGAGACTAAGTCTCGTGAGCCAATCAGAACCCTTGGTTCTGGTGACGACGACTGACTGGTATTCCCCATGCGTGGGAAGACTCGCCGTTAACGGCGAGGAGGATGTCACTGAAACCTGTTTGATTCCTGCAAATCGCATCATCAAAGCAGAAATTTCATCTGCGAGTATATGTAGGATTTGTCGGATTTATTCTGCGATCAAAAACACAGATACTCTCTTTGCACACAGTAAATCACCAGAAAATTTTTCCAAGGCACAAAATTTTAAACAGTTGCCTTAGAGAGATATGTCAGTGAAGAATTCTACGACGGCCGTACCACCCCGCGCGGACGGCCTCCCACTCATCGGGCAGACACTTGACCTCTATCGCCAGCAGGGTGCGTTCTACCGCGACCTACACGACGAGTACGGCGACGTTGTTGAAGCTCGCCTGCTCGGCGTCGGTGATCATGTCTATGTCTTTGACCCGTTCATCATCGAAGAAATATTCGTTACGAAACATGATGCATTCAAGAAAGCCGATGTAATGCGAGATATGCTCGAACACCAGATCGGCAATGGCCTTGTCCTCAGCAGTGGCAAGACGTGGCGACGCCAGCGAGAGCAGTCCCAGTCGGTGTTTTATCGCAAGGCCATCGATCACCGGTACTTCGATGTGATGTGCGACGTTGCTCGCTCTCGCGTGGAAGCATGGACGCCCGATCAGCCGCAAGTCGTACAGGACGAAATCGAACCTTTGACGATGGACGTGCTACTTCGCACACTATTCGGCACCGACATTGACTTCAAAGCCCGAGGCATCAAAGACGCAGTACGGGCGACGCGAGCACCGTCCAAGCCTGGGCGGCAGGTTGTCGCCAATTTCGTCCCCCGGTGGGTGCCGCTCCCAATGTGGCAGGAATATAACAGTGGATTGCAACGCTGCCGGGGGTTCGTCGACGAGGTGGTCGCCCAGCGGCGTACCGAAGGCGTCGAACCGACCGATGAAGATGTTGTCTCGCAGTTGTTGTTGGCCGACGAGCGTATCGACACCCCGGTGCCGGCCAATGACATGCGCGACCAACTAATGACGCTGTTCTTTGCCGGACATGAGACGACTGCAGCGACACTCACATTCACATTGTACCTGCTCGCTCGTCACCCAACCATTCAGGACCGGGTGTGCGACGAGTTAGACGACATCGTGGGCGACGACGAATTGATGCCTGCACACGTGAAGGAATTGGAATACGTTGAAGCAGTTCTTCACGAGACGATGCGGCTTTACCCACCGGTGTCTCGGTTAATCCGGCAGACGACACGGCCTGTGGAGCTCGGTAAGTACGCATTCGACGAAGGAACCGTCCTGATGCCAGTGCAGCGTGCCATTCACCGTGATGAGCGATGGTGGCCCCGCCCGGACGAGTTCCGCCCGGAGCGATGGTTGGAGACTGACGCCGATGATCGCCCTCGGTTCGCGTACTTCCCATTCGGCGGCGGCCACCGAGTTTGTATCGGCGAAGAGTTTGCCATGGTCGAGATGGCAGTTACCCTTGCGTGCGTCTTCGAGAAGTGGCGACTCGAACTCGAAGAACCGAAGGATCCGGCAGAACTCCACGTACCGTTCCGTGTCACATCGAATCCGACTACAGAGGTAGTCGTAACGCCCTATCTGCGTTGACGAAATTCGGTCAGTCTGAAGATTTCGGCGATTTCGAATCGGCAATCAAACCTGTTTTTCACATAGCGTGACCGCCTTGCACACAAAACGAGGGCCTTTGAACACAGGTTTCGATAATTTCGATCAAAACAATCCGACGAAAACTGGACAAAAACCAGACAACGTTGTACACGGAGAACCGCTTCGGGGCCATGTCCAAGACACTCGATTTGCTCATCTGTAGAATATGGGTGAGTTAACAGTTCATATAGTAGCAATCACTCGTATATTACCTTTGTCAGCTTAATGTTAGACGAAAGAATTATATGTCTAACTTTCATTTTTCCACATGCGCCCTGGCTTTGGAGTGCAGAAACGCTAAAGGTGCACCCGTTGAACATTGTCCAATCCGGATGCGATCCCTCATCCACTCCCCTTGATAAGGGATCCTTCCAGGATTGGTTCAGTGTGACTACTTAACTGAACTGTGGCGTTATGTTATAATAATATATATTTGACACCAATGCGCGCCTTACGTTGCAAGAGCATGTCAAGGTAGCTCAACCGGTGCTCCGTGTTCGGCGCTGTCATAGAGGACATCAATCACTCGCATATTCGCAATTGCCTCCGCACCATCGGTTCGGGGTCGTTGATCCGCATCTACGCACTCAGCAAAGTGGTCGACTTGCAATCGGTACTGATTGACCGGTTCGAACGTCTCGCGGTTGTACTCGCCGTCGATCTCGTAGGTCAGTTCGAGTTGTTCGTCGAGCGGTGCGTCGAAGGCGTCGTCGACCTATATCCAGCCGTTCGCCCCCTCGACGCGGTAGCGTTGGACCTTCGGCGTGTCGAAGCCCGCGGCGATCCGTGCTGAGGCTCCGTTTTCGTATTCAAGGATAGCCGCGAACTCGGTGTCGACGCCCGTCTGTCGTGAATCGTCCGCGTGCGCATAGACACGGTCTGGCTCTCCCAAGAACTGCCGTGCTGCCGAGACAGTATAAAACTCAGACCGTCTGTACAACGAAATCGCCAAGTGCAACCACAACGTCCCCGCTACCGAGTTTACGTCGGATGTAGGTAGTTGGATAGTGTCCTTCTTGTGGATAGTCCTCAGGTTGGGAGATATCCTGTGCGTTGTTACCGCTAAGATCCTCGAGATAATCCAAGGTGATCATAGGTTCGATGAAGTTGAGTTCATACTCGTCATCATCGTCGACGTCTGCTGTACCCCAAATGAGTGTATCCTCCCACTCACCTCCGTTGAATTCGGGAGCGTCCTCAGGTGCTAAGTGAGCACCCATTTGTGGGATGAGAGCTCCCTTTTCAATGAGGCGATAGCCTTCAGGTGTTTTTTCTGCTGGGAGTTTCTCGACAATGCCTTCGTCTATTGCTCCGATCGTCTCGGTATCGTTGAAATAAAAGTGGATGTCAAAGTGAGGTTCGGTGTAGACCTCCTCAGGGGTGTGACCCTGTGGATTCCATCCGAATCCCACGTATTCGAATGGTGAGGGAACCTCGTCCGGCAACGCGATGTTGGCCGGCTGTATCCAGAAGCCGTTCTTTGTGACCCCTTCTGCGTCACCATTTTCGAAGTCTTCCGCATACGGAAGCCCCTCGAATACGTCCGCCGAGAGGTGAACGCCCACATACTTCGGCTTACCTGAAGGCGTTACCGACGCAAACGAGCTGACTTCTCCCTCACCGTAGGGAACGGAGTCTCCCCACGAGGTGATCCCAGCCGGTGGGAACCCACTGTCTTTGGAAGAGCCATTTTTATTGCCGGATTTCTCATCTGGTTTCGCAGCCGAGGTAGTTGACCAATATACTATCGGTACTTCACAACCGGTCTGAGAGCTGTAGCTGAAACGTAGCTCTCATCAGGAAAATGTTTGGTTGAGTGAATGTTTTCACGATTCCTCAACCAGACGGGCATCTTTCAGCCACAGACGTGAAAGATCTAGCGGAAGATCTCGTTGAGCAGCTCCCGCTGCCGGGAATCGAGGGCTCGCCCCTCGATCCCGGCGAGATCTGGGCTGTCGTCACCCTTGCAGCAGTCAACCAAACGTCCATCTGGGAAACCTGCAAAGACAACGACAACGCTCCCTGTGACGACACAGTCATGGACTGGCTCAATACTCTCAACCGAGAGTGGTTAGAGCGGATTGCTAACGACCTACTGAAGGAGATGGCAATGACGATCCTCGACCCTGACCGGTCGAGGATCGTCTCCATTGATTTCGTCGATAACCCCTATCACGGGACGTACGCCGATGAGATCGGCGAACTCTGTCGGATGGCAGCTAAAGACGGTACAACAACGTGTCACCGCTATTGTTCAGCATACCTCGTTTCAAACAGGAAGCCGGTGACGCTGGCTATGACGTACGTGCGCAGTGATGAGAGTGAGGCCGATGCGGTCGAGCTCCTCGACCGCATCGAGGCCTATGCCTTCGATATAGACATTCTATTGGCTGATCGTGGCTTCTATAACGAACGTATCCTGCGTCGGTCACGTGATATTGCTGCGACTGTCGTTCCCGTCCAAAAGAAGGGCAAACGCATGAAGAGAAAGTTAGACACGCACTGTTCGTACATGACGGCCTATCAGATGTACAAAGACTGCAAACGGGAACTGAAATTCCCGCTTGCAGTCGCGGTTTCCTACCAAGCCGGAGATCGTGGCAAAAGCGGAGAGATCGTTCGAGGCTATGTGGCGTGCGATCTGGCTGATCGCACGCCCAAACAGGTCGAACGGCTCTATCGGAAACGCTCGGCGATTGAGACGAGTTATCGTGTCTTCCGCCAAGCACGGGTGGTAACGACGACTCAGGATCCAATTGTCCGCTTTGCGTTTGTCCTAGTTGGATTCTTACGAGCGTGTCATAGAACTCTTCACACACTATAGTCAGTTAAGTTACTATTATAACGGTTTACTTCCTTAGAGATGCGTGCACAAGGTGCACGACGTTTAAAATCTGTTAGAGAGTACCTTTTCGTGTCCGAATAATGATCTCTCGAACCTGTTTAACGTGATTCGTCTCGGATTGAACGAATGCTGTGAGGATGGCTTCGACGATCTCGGAGCGGCTGACTCCGAGATCGTCACATTTAGCGACCAATTCATCTAGTTCTCGCACGATTTCCTCGTCAACAGCGACTCCGAACTTCTCTTTCGCCATAGCTACGACAAGCTAAGAATAGCGTGCACCAAGTGTACGGCGTTTTCAATTCGTTAGAGTTGATTCAACAAACCATGTGAACACTTCTATGACACCCTCTTCTTACTGGAAAATCTCTGGCTCGTGCTTCGATGGGCGGTCGTCGCCCGCCCACGGCGGGGCGGGCGCGACCTGCCCGAAGGGTTCACGTTCAAAACCTTCTCTGACTGGATCAGACACGTATTGGAGGAGGAATTAGAGCGGAGTTGGGAGATCGAAATGAACGACGTCGGTGTGCCAGAAGCGTACGCACCGGCCGCGGGCTGAGCGCCCGCGGCCTCGGGTAAGCGCCTCCTGAGCTACAGTACCCGTCTCTGACGGCTACATGAGTTCTTTTCGCTTGGTTCTCTTGATCTGTGAACTCTATTCCACTCTTCACAGAGCAATCACGAAGTGTTTGATCCAACGAAGCGTAACTCAGCACAGCTCACGAAACAGCATTCGGGAAGTACCGACTATACTTCCGAGTGTGAGTGTACCAGCAGTTTTCAGGAACGTCCGTCCCTTTTCATTTGTCATGTTTCGTCTACGTACAATTCAAATAACTATATCCTATTGAAATTTATTTTGGAAGTGAATATCCGTGGTATGATGAAGTTCACATAGTATTGGAAATCCTGAGACAAAAAGTAGCAATTGCGACCACCGACTAGCTGCGATAGAATGATTATGCTGCTAAATATTGTTCTTCCCAATCCGAACGGGCATCGATCTCACGGTTTCCACGCCGAGTCATCGTATAGAAGTTGGTTCGACGGTCCAACTGACCTTTTTCGACGAGTCCTTTCTCAACAAGTGTATCGAGGTTGGGATACAGCCGGCCGTGATGGATCTCTTTTTCGTAGTACTCTTGGACTTCTTCTTTGATTGCTAGGCCATGGGGCTCGTCAAGCCCAGCGATAACGTACAACAGATCTCGTTGGAATCCTGTTAGATCGTACATCTGTAGTGTCTCAATTTGTTATGTATTTTAATACAAATAAATTTACCGTTTTGACATAGTTTTTTAGTGAACGGGTCATCCGGCCCGTACTCCTTTCCTCACTGATAATAGTCCACTCGCTCAGTTACTCGAGCAAACGCGACATTCTCTCGAACGGTTTCGATTTCAATTTTAACCCTCTCTCCCCTTTCGGTATCGGGGATAATCACAACATATCCACGGCCGACACGCGTTAGACCATCACCTTTGTCTCCGATCTCTTGAATCTCAACAACCAGAGTATCGCCTTCACAGACCGGCGGCTGGGTGTGATCAGAATCGTGATGAGGATTAGAATTGTGCCTTGGTTCGGACTCACGAGGCGGTTCAGTCGACTCTTGATTAGCACCCATTGAGAGTAGAGCAAGCTGGTATATGCGAGTTGGGTCGACGGAGCCGAGGTCGACTTCGGCGGCCCGACAATTGCGTATGCGACCGACACGTGTGCCTCTGGCGGGTACTGGATCGCAAGCGGGTGCGACAAGGTGTGGGCCAGAGATGCCAGCCTCGTCGGGTCGATCGGTGTCGTCGGCTCACGACCCAACGCGGCTGGACTGGCCGACAAACTCGGGCTCTCGTACGAACAGTTCACAGCCGGTGAATACAAAGACGCTGGCGTTCCCCTCCGAGAAATCGAGGACGACGAGCGCGAATATCTCCAAAATATCATCGATGGCTACTATCATCAGTTTGTCGAGACCGTCAGCGAGGGACGTAATATGGACCCCGAAGAAATCCGCGATACGGAGGCGCGCATCTATCTTGGGACCGACGCGATGGAGATCGGGCTCGTCGACGAACTCGGAACCGAGGCCGATGTCAAAGATAGAATTGCCGATCTACTTGGTTCCGAGGTTGAAACCCACGAGTTCGAGCCGGATCGGAGCATTGCTGAGCGATTAGGCTTTGGTGCCGAACACGTCGCCTTCGCTGCTGGCAATGGTATCGCAAACGTCGTAAAGACTGACGGTAGCGATCTTAAGATCGAACTGAAGTGATTAGCTAATGAGGTTTTGTTGATTGACCTCTCGTGTTCACTACTCTTTGTAGACAGTGAGAAACCCGTTCTGAGAGGTACACGACCTACTATGATCAGATAACAAAGACCGAGGGGGAGACACTATTTCACTGCTGTGAGCTGTATCTGTTGGTAATGACTGAAGTTCTCAACCGGTTCAAACACCCGTTACTGTATGTGATGGCTCAAGCTTATCGAATTCGCAAGCCTAAAACCTCGCGCTTCAGCGTGGGGAGAATGTCAACAATCACTCAATGAACCTTACCCCAGTAATCTCGAACCGTGCACCGCCGCCTTCACTTTCAGTAAGCCTGATTTTCCAGCCGTGAGCGGAGACAATATTCTGTACGATTGAGAGTCCCAGTCCGGTTCCGTCTTCGTTTGTCGTATAGCCGTGTGTGAAAACATCCGCTCGGACGGTTGGTGGGACACCGTGACCAGTATCAGAGACGGCAAACCCGATCGGTTCTCCGTTCTTACAAATAGTTTCGACAGAGATTGTGAGTGGAAGGTCGTTGTGTTCGATAGCGTTCCTGAAGAGATTCTCGAACAGCTCCTGAAGTCGACTACGATTGGCTTCGAGGGTCAGGTCGGTGTCAATCTCAAAGTTTACGTCGCTGTTGGCCTGTACCTGCTGTGAAGCTGCGCGGGCCATCACGTGGATCTGAACCGGTTCAGTGTCGTCAATCGTCCCGCCGGCTCTGGCCATCGACAACAGATCAGTGATGATATCCTCCATCCGAGTGAGGCTTCGGTCAATCTGTTCGGTTCGCTCCAGATTCCCAGTCTCAGAGAGAAGTTGGAGGTTTCCGGCAGCGACGTTCAAGGGGTTCCGAAGGTCGTGTGAGACGACGCTGGCGAACTCGTCGAGTCGCTCATTCTGCTGTTCGAGTTCTCGTTTACGCTGGATACGGGTCGTGATGTCCCGCAGGTCAACGAGACGACGGCCATCCCTGAATGGCGTGACGTTCAGGTCGAATGTCCGCGTTTCACCCTCAATCGATTCCAGTGCGACTTCTGAACAAGAACCCTCAATGGCAGCAACTATTGTGTCGGGAGCGGATCTATCGACAGAAAAACCGAGCGAGGTGGCGCTTTCGTTAGCGTTGAGAATTGTGTGGTCATCATCCAAAATGACGACGGGATCCGGCATTGATTTGAATAACATATTGGCCGCAATTGGTTCAAGTTCCAAAAAATCGTATTTCGCGATGGCAAACCACGTTCCGAACGCGGAGAGGGTAAAGAAAAGCGGTGTCGGATCCAAGTATTCGTGCGGCGTAATGTCGGCACTAATGTACCCGACGTACACGAACGCCGGTAACATTCCGGAAAATAGAATGAGGCGAGCCTGCTGTCGCTGGCCGGACACCTCACTCCGTTGGAATTGCCAGAGGACAAAAAAGCTCCAGAATAGAATCCCTAACCCGGTAAACACTGTCACGATGCCGAATCCATACGGCTCAAGCTCCGTTTGTGTAGTCACAACCGTGAGACCCTCATAGGTGTCGATTCCCGGTGGATTCGCAGTGAACCAGAGAATACAGATCGCGGCAATACGAATAAGATAGATGCCGATAAATACACGTAAAATCACCTTAGGCCAGCGGGAAGCCCGTTCACGCAGTCCTGTATAGGAGATAACGAAATAGACCCACCCCAACATGGTGGCAGTTCCAAACAATTCGGTGAGGATTTCGAATCCAATAGCAGCTGTCTGATCGGGACTGAGCCAGAGGAAAGCAGATCCCAACGTCCATCCAGAGTAGGAGAGTAAATACACCGAAAACGGCCTTGTAAACTGCAAATCTCCCCGCTGCAATATCATATAGATAGTTATAATCCCAGCGAATCCGCTGATTATGACTGTCGCAAGTAGACCTCCGGTTACTACCGTGAGTCCACTCATAATTATAGTCTCTTTTTTTGCTACAAATAGATTATCATGAAATCGTATTTATTACATCAGTTGTGGTCGGATTAAGACTTTACATCATGCCTTTTGAAGGTAGAACAAAGCGCACTTCGGATCGACGAACTGGGACAAAAGGGTCGCGAGGCGATCCAACTTTTCAGCCGTGCGCGGAAGAGTTCTAAATTCAAATCGATGCAGACGATCCTTGAAGAGAGTGTCAGTGAGGTCAGATCACGCTTTCCGGACGCTACTGTTGACCTCCAAGCCGCCGATCAGGATGTAACGGTCAATGGCTTCCTCGATTCAGTTCTTTTAAACGCTATCGAGAACGCCGCCGAACACAACGACAGCGACAGTCCGCACATCAAAATCGTTACTAGCGTCGATGAACGGATAACGATTGAAATCCGAGATGATGGGCCAGGAATATCCGAGTACGAATTGTCTGTGCTTTCTGGAGGAACCGAATCCGCGCTTCACCACGGGAGCGGGCCCGGACTCTGGATTATCAAATGGGGAACCGACCTGCTCGGGGGTAGTGTTCAGTTCAGTGAGAACGAGGTGACCGGATCCGTTGTCACCATCTCGCTTCCACGGGAGGAAGGGTGACTACCTCCCATCCAGAATTTGTTCAGCAAATATCGTCATTGCTTGTTGAGGATTATCAGCCTCCAGTCCAATAATAACATGGTCGAGACCGTATGACTCCAAGTGATCAAAGTACGTATCGAACCACTCAACACCAGCACGATAACCGAGGTGGAGTGGTTCTCGGTCCGCAGTTGGATCCTCAGCGAGTGCAACACGGACAGCGATTACGAACGGTTTGTTACCCGCGAGTTCACGCCACGTATCAAGATACGACTCCAACGTGTTTTCGGGCAAATGGTAAAATAGCCAACCGTCGCCATGGTCAGCAATCCACTCGCGGGATTGTCTAGCGTTGCCTGTTGGTAACACCGAGATTGAGCCAGTCGACGGCTTCGGAAGGACGTCAAGTTCTCCGTTGAGTCGACCCCATTCGCCCTCAATTGATGGGTATGGCTCATCCCAACAGCTTCGAATCGTCGAGACAGCTTCGCGGAACAAAGCTCCACGTGTATTGGGATCGACGCCGAAAGCCTCGTATTCAGGGTCCCGGTCTCCGGATGCAACACCCAACACAAGACGCCCTCCTGAGAGCTGGTCGACGGTTGCAGCGGACTTTGCAACGTGGAGTGGGTGTCGAAGTGGGAGCACGACGCTCGATGTGCCAAGCGCGACTTCGTCGGTGTAAGCCGCGAGATGCCCAAGCAGCGGCCACGGGTCAAACGCCCCACCAGCGTCGCCAAAGCGCGGCCAGATTGTCGGTACATCACGCACCCAAAGTGCGTCAAAACCCAACTGTTCGGCGTGAGTGGCTAGCCTGAGTTCTTCGTCGATAGGCGGCGTCGTCTATCGAAACGCCATAGACTTCGATTCCTGCTTCCCTGTCGCACCGCTCTGGAGAAAGAATCATACATACCTACCGTAGTATTCCACTATGCCACCGGATCGTCTCCGAAGTATTGTCCCGATGTTCGGCGGTGGGACCCAGTATGTCGACACACTTGATGAGATTTTAGAGTTTGTTGTGGCCCATGGCCCGACGAATGACGAATTGGTTGGCTGGCACCGCGGCATATTTCCAAATGTGTCGAGTCGGGATTCGATTATGCGGCGAGTGAGCTACCTCCAACAGGTTGGGTTCCTTCATCAAGAAAGTGATCGGTGGGTGCTTGGCCAATTTGGCCGTGAGTACGTCCAGGACCAGTGTACAGAAACGTTGCTTCGGATTATGTGTTCTCGTAACGTTGGACTGCGAAGCTTGCTGTATGCGTTGTCTGCGACTCCAATGAAATTGGTAGAGATCAGTGAGCAGCAATTGAATACACACCCGGAGTTGGGGTGGTCGCGTGGGCAGACGGATATGGCGACTCAACGAGTGAATTGGCTTCGAAGTATGGGGTTAATCAAGAAAGACGGTGATGCGTATTCGCTGACTTCCGAGGGGAGACAGTTCGTCGAATCTGCGGTCGAGAAATGGGCGGACGCCGAGACGTCACAGCCTAGCGGGGAGATGCCGACTGGGACGTACGAGACGACGGTTCATGCTCGGATGGTTGATCCCGAGTTCCGGGCGACTGTGTTGGCGCGGCATGATGCGATGTGCCCGGTTTCGGGTGTCGACCATCCTGGATTGTTGGATGTTGCGCACGTGTTGTCATGGAGTGATTTCCCGGAGTATCGGGCTGATGTGTCGAATGTGTTGCCGTTGAGTAAAACGCATCATGCGGCGTTCGACCGGGACCTGTTCACGATTGACCGAGACTATCGACTTCGGGTGAACCCGGTGTTCGAAACAGAGAGTGATTTGTTGCAACGAACAATCATTGATCGGGCTGGTGAACGAATGTCATTGCCTGATGGGAGTGTTGATCGAGAGTACGTGGACTGGCACAATGCATCGCTTGAGTGGGTGTGAATGGAGTGTGTTGCCGGGGAAGGACCTGCTAGTGTTTAGCTGACTCTAGGCGGTAAGCCCCCTTCCTCAAGAAGCAACGCAGGGAGCAAAGCGACCGAGTAGCGTTGACGAGACGCAAAGCGTCTCGTTCGCACATCAGAAATCTTTGATTTCTGAGGACGCGGTAGGGAGGGGATACACCGTCCCCAGAAATCTCTGATTTCTGGTGGGCGAACGAATCGTTCTGCGATTCGTCCACGCCGTCATCGTCTCTCATACACTGTCATCTATCATTACCCCACAGGCCCACGTACCGACACATTTATGTTGAAACAAAGTATAAATTCATGTGATGGATAGACACGAAATCGAAGGCCACGAAGTCATTGAGGGGGAGGTAAAGCCCACCGGCAACGGCGCACACGTCCTCGTCCCAAAATCGTGGCGCGGCGCAGACGTGAAAATCGTCCGAACGTCCGAACCCGACGAATAGCCACTCACCATGCACTACACCTACAGGTTCCGGCTCAGGCCCACGTCCGAACAACGTGAGCGGCTGGATTACCACCGCGATACCTGTAGACAACTGTATAACCACGCTCTCGGTGAGTTTCGAGAGATTCCACAATCGGCGGGAACGCTCAACCAACGAGTGCGACAGGTTCGGGATCAACTCACCGATCTCAAAGAGTGGTGGGACGACTTGAACAACCTGTATTCAACGGTCGCTCAAGCCGCTGTCATGCGAATCGAAGATAGCATCAAAGCTCTTTCCGAATTGAAAGAGCAAGGCTACAACGTGGGTAGCCTCAACTGGAAGGCTCCCGCTGAGTTCCGCAGTTTCACCTACGTACAGTCTGGTTTCGAGTTCGATAGTAAGAACGGTCAGACTGTGCTTTCGCTGTCGAAACTTGCGGATATTCCCATTGTCAAGCACCGAGAGATACCCGACGACGTGAGAATCAAAGAGGTCACGATCAAGAAAGAGCCAACAGGTGAGTGGTATGCCTGTTTCACCGTCGACGGTCAACAGACACCGGAGAAACTAGCCGACCCGGAGCGGTGTGTCGGGATCGACGTGGGAATCCTCAAATATGCCCACGATACTGACGGAACAGCCGTGGAATCACTTGACCTGTCGGCAGAACGTGAGCGATTGGAACGCGCCCAGCGCGACCTTTCACGGAAAGAACACGGGTCGAACAATTGGGAGCAACAACGGAAGGTCGTCGCCCAGCGACACGCCGACCTGAAACGGAAGCGGCGAGACTTCTTGCACAAGTTGTCGGCGTACTACGCCCGTGAATACGACCTCGTAGCTGTCGAGGATCTAGATACGAAGGGCCTAGTCGAACTACCGGGCAACTCCCGCAACCGAGCATCGGCAGCGTGGGGAACGTTCAAGCGGTTACTCGAATACAAGTGCGACCGCGAAGGGACGCACTTTGTGGCGGTCGACCCAAAGGATACGACGAAAGAGTGCGCCAATTGCGGCGTGAAAACTGAGAAGCCGCTGTGGGTACGTGAACACTCGTGTCCAGCGTGTGGGTTTGAAGCGGATCGGGACGCGAACGCGGCAATTAACATCCTTTCTCGCGGTCTGAGCCAGCTAGGAGTGGGATACTCCGAAGAAACGCCTGTGGAGACTGCGCTCCCTGTGGATACTCCCGTATCTGCAAAGCGCGTCATCGAATCGGGAAGCCCCACCCTCAACGAGCGACCCGCGTTAGCGGTGAGCGAGTAGGGTGGGGTAGTTCACCGAGTTTCGAACGTGTTGATGACATCACTCGTTGTGTACGTCTCAACTAGATCTTGTTCGTTGAAGTCGGAGTCATCACTTCAGATGGCCGCATTGTTAGCAATTGCACACGCCAAATAAAGTACGTCATCGGGGTCGGTATCACCGATGGCTTCGTCCGCGCTCTTGATAGCCGGATAGAACTCGCTGGCAGGGACAACCTCAATGTAGCGGAACAGAAGATCAATGAACTGTGCCACCCGATTTGGTTCCATTCCGGACTTCTCAATGATCAGATCTTGGTAGTTCTCGATTTCGTCGTGGACGAACGCTGGCGTCACAAGGTCGGGTTTGAGCGTGACGACGAGTTCTCGGGTTTTTGAATCGGCGATGAGTGCAGAGATGACGACGTTGGCGTCGATGACCAGCTTCATTCGTCGAGGTTACGCTGATTCCTCGCCAACACGCTTGCGTCCGCTCTCGTTGATTTTGTCAGCGATGTCCTGCACATCGCTCTCGGTAAGTTCGCTTTCGCTGGTGAGCTCGTCCATCACTTCGAGGGTCTCGATTTTCTTTTGGATGGCCTGTCGGGTGACCTCACTCCAGTTGATCTCTGGGTGGTTCTCCATTCGCTTCTTGAGGTCGTCGCCCACGTTGACAGTGATACTAGGCATACTGAAATCTATGCACGCACAGAATACTGTGTCTTTCGGTGTGCCTCAGACCACCTGAATTCGGACACCTCACGCCTGAAAGGTCGATTCGTTCGACAGTCGAACCGGAGCCTGCAGCGCCCATAGCTGATTTTTGGGTCCGAAATCACCATACTGCGGCGGGGTGGAATGCCGAATGAACGCAAGGCGTTTGCTTTCATTCGATGGACGATTGGACGAGTGGGTGTCACCGGGATTTGCGCACAGCCAAACTGGTGGCTACTGAGAAAATCAATCGGCGATTGACACAACACCGTCTTGCTCTGTCAGGACGCTCGTGCTGCATACAGAGGATGTAATCAGCAGCAGTCGAAACACACCTCGCTGCTTCGTTGTTTTGATGAGTGCCGGTCCCTGAAAGCGGGCCGACGCTCTTCCGGTCGATCTCTCCTGAGCCAACCTTTCTCCTCTACCCCAGGAACACACGTCAACCCAGCGGAGCAGGTGGCACTCGCAGCACGAATTAACCACCAGGCGTCAAGACAGTAGTTGGCAACGGCATCGACATCTGCGGAGCGCGGGGTTGATCGTAACATAGTGAGCTGCTAATACACGGAAGAATTGTTTTGATGATGCGAGTGAAATACGAAATCTGTTTCACTTCTCCGGTACTGTGATCTGGTGTGGAATACGAGATTGGTATCGACGAACCGGTGAGCACGGCCGTGGTACGGGCGGTGAGCGCTGTTGAAGGGCGAGCACCAAAGTCCCTCCCACCGCTAGCGAACGTCATCGATACCAATTCGTTGGATGCCCTGTTCGACGCCCGGTGTGACGGCACGCCACGAACCGGTGGACGGCTCTCGTTCGTCTATAGCAAGTGTCAGCTCACAATCGACAACGGGGAGTACCTCACACTACGCTAGACTGCGGTCGATTCAGGCTTTTTCGAAGTCATCTTCTCAGTTGAAAGTGCGTGAATTTAAATCCGATTTACCTACTTCTCTTGATCGTTTTCGACCAAACCGATAGACTGCGGTTGATTGTAGTTATTTGTCTCAATGTCAACTTTTTTGATTGATATTGAGCCAATTGCGGCGTCGTCTAGCGAAACTACATCCTCGGTGAAGCGGGTGGTTACGTTCATTCAAACCGTTACTTTCCCGCTTCAACCGCTTTGATTTACCGACCTATCCCGACGCTATCTAGTGATTCAATAGAGCCCAATATTTCAACACTATCACCGAAAGCAGGTCCGGTTGCAAGTTGGTCGCTGTTACGATTGATGAACAACTATTTGAGAACTACGATTCCTCATGTTGTCCGCCGTCGGTGACTGCAGGTGGTGTCGCACTTTCTTCGATAGATGTTAAATCCATCTTGTCAGTGGTCTCAAATGCGTCGGCCTCCTCGTGAAGTGTCGAAGCGCGTTCCGAGAGCTGGCGGACACGCTGTGTGACTTCGCTGAGCGAAGCTGCCTGCTCCTCGGTTGCAGCCGCGACCGTTTCGGCATCAGTGGCTGTTTGCTCACTGAGAGTGAGTCCCTCGTCGACCATGGCTGCGACCTCCTCTGATGATGCTGCTTGGTCGTCTGTGGCACTCGATATCTCAGCCATTCCGCTTTCAGCTTCAGATATCGTATCGGCAATCTCGTCGAAGATCTCGATTGTCTCATCGATGGTTGAAGCTCCCTCCGCTACTTGTTCGGTCATCTGTTCGATACTGGTTACTGTTTTCTCGGTAACTGTCTGTGCCTCTGTAATCTGTTGTTCGATCTGCTTAGTCGCTGAAGAGGCCTCTTCGGCCAGTGATTTTACCTGCTTGGCGACAACTGCAAATCCGTCACCAGCCTCCCCAGCCCGTGCTGCCTCAATCGTAGCGTTCAGCGCGAGCAGGTTCGTTTGGTCAGCGATCTCATCAATCATATCTACAATGTTCCCAACTTCGGCCATCTTATCGTCGAGAGTATCGATCTGATCGCCCACCTCGCGTGCCCGTCGCTCGATCGAATCTACCTGTGATGTGGCGTCTGCAGCGTACTCTCGGCCGGTGTCACTTCGATCGACCGCAGCTGACGCCGTTACCGAGACTTCTTCACAGGATGACGCGATTTCTTCGATTGTCGCCGACATATCGCCCATTTCTCCGGCCACACGTTGCAGTTGGTCGCTTTGTATATTAGCACGACGTGAGACGCCTTCGACTGACCGGGCAACATCTTCGCCAGCATGTTCAATCTCATTGAGACTGGTCGTTGCGTCTTCGCTCGCCTCCGAAACTTCCATGGCAAACGATTGAATTTCGACGACTGTTTGCTCCTGCTCTGTTGAATAGCGATCTATTCGGCTGATATCACGGGTTAGAAACGTGAAGCCGAGGAATTCGACTCTGCCCATGGAGATCGATCTCCTCGACTTCGTTGAGCAGTGTCGTCGGCTAGCTAAAC
>NZ_JAQFWV010000073.1:0-15798 GCF_056175805.1 Halohasta sp. A2
AAATCCAACTCCGGGAACAGCAACGTCGAAGCAGCGCGACAGACCTGTTTTGCCTCAGTTGTCTCGACCATTTTTTGACCAACGCGGCCCAACGTCAAGAGGCTCAGCTAGGTTCGGCAACTACTGTAACGGGCGGGAGGTATAGTTTGACAATATCAACTTCAACGAACCGAGAGCAAACAGCAAAGAAGTTTTACGCGCAGATACAAATGGTAGCACAACTATTGTCGAGTCAAATGAATAACCTACGAAAATTCGAAGATCGTCGCCCACCCAGGAGACATCGATGAGCGACGGCGAAGCGCCACAGAGCGACTGGCAGTCGACGACGTGTATGCGGTGTGCGGTCGGCTGTGGGCTGCTCCAACGCGCCGACGAGACCGGACTCTCCGGTGCCACGGGCGACCCCGCCCACCCGACCAACAGCGGGGCCGACTGCCAGCGCGGCATCGGCGAAACGGTCGACCCAGGCGGCGAGCGGCTGACTCAGCCGTTGGTTCGGCGTGGCGGTCGACTCGCCCCGACTGACTGGGACACGGCGCTCGGCGTCGTCGCCACGCGGTTTATCGAGGCGCTTCGCAGCGACACCGGCAACATCGCCGTGCTGGGCAGCGGCCAGCAGACCAACGAGGCGGCCTACGCGCTCGGCAAGGTGGCCCGCGGCGGGTTCGGCACACCGTACTACGACGCGAACACCGGGCTCTGTATGGCCTCGGCCGTGATGGCGTACGACCAAGCCTTCGGCGGCAACGCCCCGCCGCCGACGTACAACGACATTCCCGACGCCAACACCCACCTCGTCTGGGGGGCCAACCCTGCGACGGCCCACCCGGTACTATATAATTGGATCGCCCAGAGCGCGAGCGACGACGATTCTCGCCTCCTGGTCGTCGACCCCGTCAGAAGCCAGACCGCCAGCGAGGCCGACCTGCACGTCCAGCCCGAACCCGGGACCGACCTCGCGCTGGCACGAGCGGTGTTGGCCCAGTGTCTCGATTCGGGCGCGATCGACACCGCGTTCGTCGAGCGCTACACCACGGGGTTCGACCGAATGGTCGACTCGCTGGTCGACGTCGAAACCGCAGCCGAGACCGCCAGCGTCGCAGTCGACCAGATCGAAGAACTCGCCGAGGCGCTCGTCGACCCGACGCTGATTTACTGGGGGATGGGTGTCAACCAGAACGTTCAGGGAACCGCAACGGCACGAGCACTCATTGATCTCTGTCTGGCGACCGGCAATCTCGAACCCGGCAGTGGCCCCTTTTCGCTCACTGGCCAAGCCAACTCGATGGGCAACCGCGTCTGTTCGTCGACAGAGACCTGGCCCGGCCACCAGCCGTTCGCCGATTCGGACACACGAAAGCGAATTGCCTCGCTGTGGGGGGTGCCGTTCAGTCGACTGCCCGAGTCGTCGGGCCGCGGGTTCGTCCGGATTATTGACGCGCTCCCCCGGGGCAAGATCGACGTCTGTTGGACCGTTGCGACGAATCCGGCCGCAGGGATGCCGGATTCGAGCCACGTCAAGAGCGTGCTCGACGACGCGTTTCTCGTGGTCCAAGACTCGTTTTACTCGGAGACCGTCGACTGTGCGGATGTGGTGCTGCCGGCGGCGACGTGGGGCGAATCCGAGGGAACGGCGATGAACATGGAGCGGCGTGTCTCCAGAGTCCGTGCAGCGACCAAGCCGCCGGGGCTCGTCAAGCAGGACCTCGACATCATCGCCACCATCGGCAACCGAATCGAAACCGGACTGTTCGACGAGCTGCCGCTCGACCCACGGACGGTGTTCGACGAACTCCGCGAGGTGACTGCTGGAACCGTGGCCGACCTCTCGGGTATTTCCTATAACCGCCTCGAAGCCGAACGCGCCGTCCGCTGGCCCGCACCCGACGCCGAGACACAGGGTGGCTACCAGTACTACGGTGACGGTCGGTGGTTGTTCGACACCGACTCGGGGCGCGCCCGGTTTTCGACAGGCAGCCACAGCACGCTCGCCGAGCCGGTCGACGACGAGTACCCACTGACGCTGACGACCGGTGGGTCGACCGGGATTTACAATACGGGCGTCAGAAGCCGCCTGAGCGACGGCGGACTGCCCACCGCCCGGCTCAATCCGACGACCGTCGCCGACCGCCTGGCGATGTTCGACCGCGGTCGAACCGTGATCGAGTCGCGCCGGGGGCAGGTCACCGTCGACGTCGACACTGACGAGGCGATCCCGCCGGGGATCGTCTGGCTCCCGATCCACCATCCGGCGGTCAACCAGTTGACGATTGCGACGCTCGACCCACAGTCCGACGAGCCGAATTACAAGCAATGTGCGGTCGACCTCCGTGCGCCGACACCGTCTGACCTGCTGGCCGAAAACGAGCATGTCGCCGAAACAGTCGACAGCTGACGCCCACCCTGTCGAGGCGCAGGTTCCCAGAGAGACCCGGTAGGTCGACGGTAGTCTCTGATAGACTCGGCGGCTATACGCGCATTTTCTCTGCAGCACAACCACTATTCGACGTAGTAACACGGTGAGTTTTGATTGTATGCGTCCGCTTGTGTTCGATTGTACAGTTTCAAAACGTGAGCCTACCACCGGTGAACGACGTGTTTTCTCCATCTATAAGGAACGTTGTTCACTGATTGCGGCGAAAACGAGTTGCTATTTTCTATATTCACGGGCTGTTCTTGTCGTTTGTTTATTTCAATTGTTTAATACTGGAATATAATTTTGGATGTCCGCCGAACCAGTATTCGTCCACTACTATATCGCCAACTTCGACATTTGACAAGCGTTTAGCTTATTGACCACCCATATGTATGTGCCAAGTGTACTAAACAACATGATTGGGGTACTATCATCACGGTTCATACTTGAATCTTGCAGTGGATTGGCGAAACACGTGTCGACTTCGAACCAAGTCGCGAACCAACCTGGACGCTCCAAATCACGACTGATCGGTGGTGAGAGCCAATGAGTCTCCCATACGGCAAGTGGCGAACCCTGGCGTTGTCGACGATAATGTTCAACCTCGGGTTCGTGATCTGGTTTTCCTTCGCGCCCTTTACGGGATCGATCGCCGACGAGTTCGGCCTGTCAGTCGCCGATCTCGGCATCGTCGCCAGTGCGGCGATCGTCGCGGTCCCGCTCGGTCGAATCATCGTCGGTCCGCTCACCGACAAGTACGGCGCGGACGTGACCGGCTCGATCACGATGCTAATCGTCGGGACGTTCGCGATTATCAGCGCGTTCGCTCAGACGTACGAGGTGTTCACCGCCTCGCGGATCATCGCGTCACTGGCAGGAATCACGTTCGTGATCGGCATCCAGCACGTTTCCGAGTGGTTCGAAGAAGAGGAACTGGGGACCGCCGAGGGCGTTTTCGCTGGCATCGGCAACGCGGGTGCAGGTCTGGGAGCCTACTTCACGCTTCCACGCATCTTCACCGACGGCTACGCGGACCCCATCTTCGGGACCGGCTTTCTGGCGACCTCGAGCAGCTGGCGGGCCGCCTTCTTCTACACAGGTGTGCTCGCGCTGTTCGTCGGCGTCGCCTACTACTTCTTTACCGAACCGGCCAAAAGCGAGGCCAAACGCGAGTCGACCAAAGCTGGCATCACGTTCGCCCAGTGGAAGTTCATTGCGACCCGCTACGGCGCGGTGGTGCTGTCAGTCGCCTACGTCATGAGCTTCGGCTTGGAGCTGGCGATGAACGGCTGGCTCGGCACCTACTACCGCGAGGCGTTCGGTCAGGGTGACGTGGTGATCGCGGCGACGTTTGCGGCGACGTTCTCGGTTGCTGCGGGCTTGCTTCGGCCGCTCGGTGGCTACATCAGCGACGTGGTCATGCGCAAAGAGCTGAACATCCTGCCGTGGTTCGAAGGCGAGTACCGCAACCAGTGGACGTTCGTCACGCTGGTGTTCATCATGGTGATGATGTTCGCGATGACCGCCGCCGGACTCACCGGCAACATCTACATTGCGGTCGTCACCGGCTTCCTCGTCGGCACTGGCTGTGCGTTCGCCGAAGGAGCCATCTTCGCGCAGGTGCCCGCGATGTTTCCCGACAACTCCGGAACGGTCGCCGGCATCGTCGGCGGCATCGGGACTGTCGGTGGCGTGGTCTACCCGCTGGCGTTTTCGGCTGCCTTCCTCCCGAACCTCCATCTGGGCTACTCGATCGTCGCCGCCTCGATGATTCCGATTATCGCGCTCACGGCGTGGGTGTTCCAGCCCCACATCGCCGCGCGCGCGAACGACGACGGCTGGATCGTCTCCGGCAAACGGCCCTCGAAAGCTGGCACGCCGAGCGACGACTGACCACTAGACAGCCCTGTCGACCGACTTCCTTTTTATACTGATCCACCACCGCGAGTGGTGAGTATCCGTTACCGTTCGGAAAGTACGCTTTTTCGCCCGTCGGTCGACCGGTCGACTATGCCCGAGGATCCCGACGATACCGTCGTCGATGATCAGACGGTGACCGAAGCAGCCGAACACCGCCAGTCCGAGCACGCCGACACCGTGACAGACATGATCGGCGACGAGGCCGCGGGACTGCTCGAAGACCGGACGTATCCGACGACAAGCGAGGAACTGGCCCAAGAGTACGCGACCGAGCCGATCGACCTGCCGAACGAGACCGAGTCGCTCGCAAGCGTGTTCGACCGACTCCCGAACCAGAAGTACGCGACGGCCGCCGAGGCCCAGCAGGCCGCCGCCGAGGCGATAGAGTCGACCGAGACGACCGCGGACAGTACAGACCAGTCAGTCGACACCACGGAAGCACCGGTCGATTCGACAGCGCAGACGGTCGGCTCCACCGAGCCACCATTCGACGATCGCGATGAGTGACGGAAACTAGATGTCGGCGGTCGTGAGATACGGCTCCCAAACCGTATTACCGTCGGGAACGACAATTTGCATCGGTAGGCCACGGTCGTCGACCGGGGCGTCGGCGGGGAGCGATTCGAGCGACTCGCTGGCGGCCGCACACAACACCAGCGCGTCGACGATGTCGTCGCGGGCAACCTGCGTGAAGTAGTACGCCTCACAGGCGTCTTTATATACTGCCTCCCAGCCATCCAGGGTCCGGTCGAGCACGGCGAACCGGGCTGCACGTCCGGTCGGACTCGATTTCGGGTGAGCGATCGGATAGCCAGAGTTGAGCGCCGCAAAACAGCACTCGGGGTGACTCTCGTAGACGTCGACCGCTGGTAACTGTTCGCGCAGAAGGGCGTCGACGGCCGCGATTTTGCCGGTGATGTTCCAGGTCTGTCGCGAGATACTCGATCCGAGCTGTTCGCGCTGCAACTCGCTGGCTCGCTCGTAGCTGGCGGTCTCTCCGGCCTCCTGTCGATACTCGACGACTGCCCGGCAGGGGGCCGAAAACACCGACACGCCGCGGATACCGAGGCGCTCGCGAGCCAGGCTGTCGCACTCGCGAGCAGCCGACGATTCGAGCCCGATCGGAATGTCGACCAACAACCGATCTGCCCCGGCGTGGTCTGCGAACAACGCCGTGAGATCTTTATATAGTTCGTGGTGCAGTTCTCGGTCGCCGCCCGTCGACCAGACTGCGAACCAGCCGCCGCTACAGCCGTCGACGCCGACGACACGGCCCGTCGGCTCGGTAGCGAGTCGCTGCTGGTTACTCATTTCGTGCGTTTTCGTCGTCGACTGGGCTCTCGGTTGCGTGTGGTGACATCGGTGTTACGTGGTTGCGACATTGTCCGCGTATTGATATATGGGTTCGGTCCCTATCCAACTCGTATGAGCGACGAAACCCCCGTCACCGCCAAGCGGCCCGACAGCGCGATTCGCGTTACGGGCACCGATCACATCTCGATTATCGGCAGCAACGAGGCCGACACGGTCGAATTCTACCGCGACGTACTCGGGATGCCGCTGGTGTTGCGCCAGCCGAACCTCGACGACCCCTCGATGACACACCTGTTTTTCGACTCGGGCGACGGTCGGATGGTGACGTTCTTCGTCTCCGAGCAACCCTCGAACCGCGGCGGCCAGCGACCCGGTGTCGGCGCGGTTCATCATCTGGCATTCTCAGTCGACGCCGAGCGGTTCGCCGAGACCAAAGCCGCTCTCGATGACGAAGGCATCCGCTACAACGAGTTCGACCGGGGAGCGTTCCACTCGCTGTACACCACCGACCACAACGGCCTCGTGATCGAGTTGGCGACCGACAAGTACGACATTCCCGACGAGCGCCGCGGCGAGGCGCTGGCGACCGCCCAGCGGATTCGGGTCGCGGCGGGAGCCTCATACGTCGAAGACGAACACCTCGCGGCGGCGCTCGACGAACTCGGAATAGAAACTGACCCGGTCGACCTCGGAGTCGCGGACTCCGGTGTCGGAGGTGTATAAATGGCCAACCGCGACGGAACGCCCAGCGAGTTCGGCTCGGCCTACCGGCTGTTGTCGACCGCTGTCACCCCGCGGCCGATCGGCTGGATCAGTACGACGAGCCCCGAAGGCGTCGACAACCTCGCGCCGTACAGCTTTTTTAATGTGGTTGCAGTCGACCCACCGGTCGTCATGTTCGCGCCGGTCGGCAGCAGCGATCTCAAAGACACGCCGCGGAACATCGAGCAAACAGAGCAGTTCGTCGTGAACACGGTGACGCGGGATCTCGTCAAACGAATGAACGCCACGAGCGCGACGCTTCCGTCCGGCGAAAGCGAGTTCGATCACGTGGGTATCGAGCGCGCAGCCTCAAAAGTGGTCGACCCACCGCGCGTTGCCGCCGCGAAGGTCGCCTTCGAGTGCGAACTCTACGACTGGATCGAGATCGGCGGGAGCGTCCTGATTTTGGGGGAGGTGGTCCACGCCCACGTCGACGAGAGCGTGCTCACCGATGGGAAGGTCGACATCGACAAACTGGATACGGTGGGTCGACTTGCGGGGAGTCAGTACGCGTCGACCGCAGAACGGTTTTCGATCGATCGACCAAACTGACCGTAAATCAGAATATTCATTTGTTTGATTACTGAATAGTGGACTGTCAATGGTTGAAACACCAACACGTCGACGACTCCTTGGAACAGTTGGAACGATAGCTGCCGTCTCAGTTGCAGGGTGTACTGGCGGTGGGTCTGAAGACGAACAGTCGGACGAAAGTGAGGACGACGAATCGGGAGAGGGCTAAGACGAGGGACTCCCGGCATTCGACGAGGATGCTGCGGCTTCGTTCGTGCTGCCCGAAGACGACCAAGAGGCCGCCAACGGTCTCCAGGTCCGAATGGAGGCCGAAAACTTCGAAATCGAAGAGGCTGGCGAACCCAGCGAGAACACGGGCCACTGGCACATCCTCGTCGACACTGACCCGATCGAGGAGGGCGAAACCATCCCCGACGATGACCAGCACCTCCACTTCGGCGACGGCAGTGAACAAACCGTTCTCGACCTCGAAGCGGGCGAACACGACCTCGTCTTGCAACCGGGTGACGGCCAGCATAACGCCTACCCGCTTACTGACGAGGCAACCGTCGAAGTCGTCGAGTCGTCGGTCTCGTTTGCCGATCTCGAAGACGGTGATACCGTCGAGAGTCCGGTCGAGGTGACCCTCGAAGCCAGTGACAACCTCACGGTTGAGGAGGCTGGCGAGATCAATCAGAGTGCGGGCCACTGGCACGTCCTAGTCGACACCGAAGCCGTCGAAGCAGGCGAAACGATTCCTGATGACGACCAACATCGGCACTTCGGAGGTGGCTCGTCGACCGTCGAACTCGACCTCGAAGCGGGTGAACACGATCTCGTCTTGCAGATGGGCAACGGCATCCACCAGGCGCTTCCCGAAACCGACGAAATCACCGTCACCGTCGAGTAGCTGACCGAACCACCCTGACTATCAGTCGCTGTATTTTCGGCCGTGTGTTTTTGTAGCCACAGCCAACAGGTCGGGTATGATACGGGTTTCGGGCCTACGGAAGACGTACGGCGATTTTGCGGCCGTGGTCGACAGCTCGTTCGAGGTCGAATCGGGCGAGATTTTTGGCGTTGTTGGCCCGAACGGTGCGGGCAAGACCACGACATTGAAGATGCTCGCGGGGCTGATCGAGCCGACCGCTGGCAGCGCCACCGTCGCTGGCTTCGACGCCGAGAATCCGGAGATGCGCCATCGACTCGGCTTTCTCCCCGAAGAGTCGCCGTTGTACGAGGATATGACGCCGACCTCCTATCTCCATTTTTTCGCCGATCTGTACGACGTCCGGCGGTCGACGGCCACTGACCGAATCACCGAAACGCTGGACCGACTCGAACTGGAGTACCGAGACCGGCGCATCGGCGATATGTCCAAAGGGATGAAACGAAAGGTCGCCATCGCCCGATCACTCATCAACGATCCCGAGGTCCTCATTTATGACGAGCCAGCAAGCGGACTCGATCCCCTGACGACGAACTCGGTGCTCGAATTCACCCGCGAGCTTCGTGACGACGACAAAACGGTAATCTTCAGCGCTCACAACCTTTACCACGTCGAGAGCGTCTGCGACCGGATCATCATTATGAACGAAGGGCGGATCATTGCCCGTGGCAGCGTCGACGAAATCCGCAACGAGTACGGCGAGACGAGCTATCACGTCTATACAGACGTCGACCTTCCGGCGACTGAGCCGACGACCGATGGTCGACGCCGGGCGATTGTCGACTCGATGGCCAACGTTGAGGCCCTGCAGGATGCCGCCGACGCCGCCGGTGGTTCAGTGGTCGACATCCGGACCCACGAGCCCAGTCTCGAAGATATCTTCTTGGATCTCACGGGTCGACAGATGGCCAGCCCCCGAACCGCCGCAGCGACCGATCCAGCGTTGGCCACCCATCCGACCGCGTCAGCGACCGAAGAACCGACCGACTCAGCCGAACCGGAGGGCCCGCGGTGAAACGCCGAACACGCCTCCGTCGCATCTGGCGGATCGCACGGTGGGAGTTCAGTCTCGGCTCGACCAGCCTCGATCGGCAGACCCTTTTTGCGGCGGTAGCACTGGTGGTGCTCGCCGGCAGCATCGCGGGTGTCGGCCTGGCGCTCGGAGCAGACGGCCTCTCGCCGAGCCAGGACATCTATCGCGTCGGCGTCGACAGCGAGAGCCCCTACTACGACGTCGTCGAGAGCAACACCGCGTTGACGCCTCGTGAACCCGACCCGGCACTCTTAGAGCGCGGTGAGATCGATCTGCTCGTCTCACCGGATGCCACGAGCGGGACGATTACACTCATAGCTGACGACGAAAGTGAAGGCGGATTGAGAGAGACGGAGTCGACCGACGAGTCGACGGTCGCCGTTGAGTACGCCCGTACCGACAAGGGTACGGCGGCACTGGTCGCCTTCCGGTCGGCGGTCCAGGGCTACAACGACCGCGCGATGGCGCTCGAATCCAACGAGACGGCGGCCTACCCGGTGTCGGTCCGACTCCGCTATCTAGCCCAGGAGACGTTCGTCGCCAACGGCCAGGACTCGACCGATACCGGCAGCCAGTCCAGTACTGATGCGACAACAGACGATCCCGAAAGTGGGTCTGGGGAATCGACCGGGTCAGACACCGACGAGTCGTCGAGCAGCACTGACGACGGAGCGAGCGACACAGGTGAGGACGGCTCGTCCCAACAGGAAAGCGACGTCGACCGCGAGAGCGCGAATCTGGACGGTTCCGACGGTGGAGGCAGCGGTGGGTCGCTGTTCGACCGGATTCTCGGTGGCGGTTCGGCCAGCGGCTCGCCCGCCGAGATCAGCCCTCCGTTCCCGTTTAGTTCGCTTGTGTTGGCGTTTATTTTTGTTGTGCCCCTGAACTTCATCATTCAGGCCTACAGCGGCTCGATTCTCAACGAGCGGATCAACCGGCGGGGCGAACTCCTGTTGGTCGCGCCGCTCGGTCGACTCGACATTGTCGCCGGCAAAACGCTCCCGTATTTCGCGGCCGCGATGGTCGCCATCGTCGCGATCAGTCTCGGTGTGGGGGGTGGTGCGCTGTCGGTGGCAGCAGTGCTGCCGGTCGCGCTCGCGTTTTTATCGGCGAGTTTCGTCGGCGCGATGTTCGCTCGCTCATTTAAAGAGCTGACGTTCGTGACAGTCACCGTGTCAGTGTTCCTGACAACGTACGTGTTCGTGCCGGCGATCTTCACCAACGTGACACCGATCGCGCTCATCTCGCCGCTCACGCTGGTCGTAATGGAACTCCAGGGCGAGGCCGTCGACCTCGGGGCGTACGTGTTCGCAACTGCGCCCTTCTTCATCGGCTCGGTGATCCTCTTTCTGCTCGGTGTCGGCGTCTACCGCGAAGAGGACATGTTCACGCAGAAACCCGTCCCGCTCAAGTTCCTTGACGCGCTCGATGCCCGGCTCCGCGGGCGAAAATCCGTCGCGGTCGTCTCGATGCTGACGATTCCGTTCGTCTTTATCGCCGAACTGTTGGCGATCGCCGTGCTGTTCGTCGCGCCGATCGAGGTGTCGGTGCCCGTGATTCTCGTCGTGATCGCGGCCATCGAGGAAGTCGCCAAAAGCATCCACATCTTCGCCGGCTTCGAGAGCGACCGCTTCGATCGCTCGACGCGAACGGCGACCGTACTGGGCGCACTATCGGGCCTCGGCTTTTTTGTCGGCGAGAAGTTCACGGCGATCGCTCAGGTAGTTGGCCTGCCTGATATCGCACTCGGGGAGGCGGCGCTGACACCCTCGGGAGTCACACCGACCACGACGGTGGCACTACTGTTTGCGCCGCTGGTGTTACACGCCGTGGCGTCGGCGATCGCCGCGCAGGGCGCAAAGCGGAATCTGCGCTCGTACCTCGTCGCACTGGTCGTGGCGACGGTGGTTCACGCCGCCTACAACCTCGGGGTGGTGAGCCTCTATGGATGACCGTGGGGCTCGAACGTGGCTCCGCAGCCAACGGCTCACGATTGCTGGCCGCGAGCTTTCGGTGTTGAGCCGCGAGAAGACGATCGTGCTCGCGCTGGCGATTCAGCTGTTCGTCGCTGGCTTCTCGGGCTTTCTGGTCGTCGGGCTCGTCTCGCTGTACGACCCCGGGAGCGTCGACGGCTACGGAATCGAGGCCGCCGTGACGGGCGACGCCGCCGACGAACTTCTGGCAGCGATCGATGACTCGGACGTCATCAGCGCCACCGAGTACGACTCGACCGACGAGGCGTTCGCGGCGTTCGACGAGGGACGTGCCCAGGTGGTGTTCGAAACATCGACCCAAGAAGATCGAATCGACGTGGTGCTGACTGCTCCAGAGGGATCAATAGAGACGACGCTCGTCGTCTCCGAAAGCCAGGAGGTGCTTCGAACGCTCGAACGCCAACAGCGCGCCGAACGGGCGGGCGACCTCACGGTGGTCCCCCTGGAGCTACCGGCCGACCAGGGCGGCAACCCCTACTATGATTTCACCTACACGGTACTCTTGCCACTGCTGGTCTTTTTGCCGGTGTTTATCAGTGGCTCGATCACCGTCGACTCGATTACCGAGGAGATCGACCGTGGCACGCTTGAACTGCTCAGGGTCGCGCCGGTCTCGCTGACGCAGATCGTCGACGGCAAGGCGCTGACGATGATCGCCATCGCGCCGATTCAGGTGATCGCGTGGCTCGGATTGCTCGCAGTCAATGGGGTGTCGATCGCCAACGTCGGCTGGCTGTTCGGGCTCGTAACGGCCGCAACGGTGCTCGTCGTTGCGTTCGCCGTGGCGATCTCGTTGCTGGCAGCCGACCGTCGATCGGCACAGTTGCTGTTCTCGATCGGCGTGCTCCTGGTGTTTGGGGCGGTTTCGGTACTGCCGTGGAGTCCGGCCAACACCGCCGCGCTGTTGGCGATCGACAGCGCCAGACCGTCGACGTTCATCGCCGTCGTGGGCTACCTGGCGGCGGCGCTCATCGCGGCCGCTGTTGTTCGGTGGCTCGCCGCGCAGGTCGACCCGAACGAGCTATAAATCGACCGAGCCGATCGAGTCGGTCGGTCGTTCTGCTACGACCGTTTATAAATAGGGTCGTCGACCAATCGAGGCACTCAGCACGGGTCTAGGTCAACACAGCGGTGTTGCCACGGGTGTCGACGAGTTCGGCGTCGACCGAATCGGCCAGCTCATCGGCCAGTTGATCGGTTTCGCTGGCTCCGCGGGCCGCCCGGAGGAACTTGACTTTGACCAGTTTTCGATCTTCGAGCTGCCTGCGGAGTTCCTCGGTCACGGCCTCGATGCCGCCTTTGCCCACCCAGACAGTGACATCGAGATCGTGGGCTTCTTTCCGAAGTTCGTGGTCTACCATACTCTCTAAAGCGGAGCGATCCGTTTCAACCTTTATATAATCCGCGTGGTCGTTGTTACTGGTTCGGCGGTGGGCTCACATAGATGAAGTAGCCGAACAGCCCGCCCGCGAGCACGAGATAGTAGACGAGCTGTGGCCAGCTGTCGGGCGCGTAGTTCCATGCCGCCGAGATCGTGAGGAAAATCAGCGTCGACATCACGACGTCTTCGATCAGGTTCGTCTCGTACTTTTGGAGTCGGCTCAACAGCGAGTTCGACCGGCTCACCACTAGTCCCCACCGACGACGGCTTCGATGTCTTCGTCAGTCGACTGCGGCTCGCCCCGATACAGCACAACGAGCAGCCCAGCCAATAGGAGTTCGAGGGTTTTCGAGGCCATATCCAGCGGCGTCGACAGCAGATGTTCGATGACGACGGTGGTCGCTGGCTCATCGTGGACGATCGGATCGGGAGCCCACGGCCAGAACAAGCCGCCATGGCCGCCGAAGGTATGCCAGAGGATATAACCGCCAAGGAACGCGCTCATGAGTCCGATTCCGGCGAGATAGATCTGGTCGGGATCACGGCCATCGAGGATCTGGGCAATACCGAAGAAGATGGCCACCCCGCTGGCGACGAACAGCAGCGGTCGTGGATCTGGAAACAGACCGGATTGCATCTGCGTAATTAGTCGCGGGAACCCCCAGTAGATGTGGATCGCCGCCACCGCGACCGCCAGCGCACCCGCCGCATACCGAAGGCCGGTCCGTGTCATACCGAACGTAATCGAACGAGGGTACTGAGCGTTTCGAAGATCGGCGATATGTGTCCGGTCGAATTCCGAGCTACCCTGCCGTGCGACATTATTTATACGATGATGGCAGCAACGAGTCCTAAGAGCCACCAATGGGACTTCGCGCAACGATCCGAAACCGACGCGCTGAGCAATCGGACGCCACGGAGGCGTCGGCGCACTCGGGTCGGTCGACGAACAGTTCACGCCATGGCGGGTCGTCCGCGCCGATCCTCGGCGTCGACCGCGCCGAGGAACACTTCGGGATGGATATCCCCAACCGCCGAACCCTACAGC
Source organism: Halohasta sp. A2 (assembly GCF_056175805.1). Classification (NCBI taxonomy): domain Archaea; kingdom Methanobacteriati; phylum Methanobacteriota; class Halobacteria; order Halobacteriales; family Haloferacaceae; genus Halohasta; species Halohasta sp. A2. Next base: position 13,334 of record NZ_JAQFWV010000073.1, read on the forward strand.
GGTTGCGCATGCACGACGAGACCTACGGGGAGCGTGTGCACGAGTGGGTCGACGAGGGGATGCCGACCGACATCATGGGCAAAACGAACGACATGGCGGCGTTCCGCGATCGGCAGGCCGAGCGGCCGCCAGAAGTGCCGACGAATATCGAACGCCAGAACAAGCGGTCGGTGATGCGTAGCGAGAAAGCCGCCAGCGGACCGACTCGGGCCGGAGATGCTGGAGTTCCGGAGCCCGTGCGCGAAGTGATTTCTGCATCTGGTCGCTCACTCGATTCCTCGATTCAGCGTATCATGGAAGATCGGATGGGTGATTCGCTCGGCGACGTGCGGATTCACACTGATGCGTCGGCCGCCGCGGCCTGCGACTCAATCAATGCACGAGCGTTCACGGTGGGGAATCACATTGCGTTTAATCAGGGTGAGTATGACCCATCGAGTCCAGAGGGCCAGCACGTGCTCGCGCACGAGTTGACGCATGTGAGACAACAGACGGGCGGCGCGATCTCGATGCTCCCGCAGGAGGGCCTGGAGTTGGAGGTCGACCCCGATCCAGCCCTCGAACGTGAGGCCGAAGATGTCGCCCAGCAGGTGATGGAAGACGGTCCGGTGGTCGTCAACCGGCTTGGAACGGAGATGCACATCCAGCGGTCGACCCAATCACCATTTGGGAAAACCAGTCGACCGCAGAGAGCCGACGAGAGTCTCGATGCGACCGTCGACATGCTGACTAACGGCGGCGTCGACCTCGAAGAAGAGAGCCTCACAGAGGCGCTCGCCGATCTCGACCACACGTCCATCCTCAAGAAGATGCTCCTGAGCGGTCTCGAAACCAATTTCATCACCGGGATGCTTCTGACCGGCGTCGACGAAGTCCATGGACAACTCTCGGGACGAGATCCGACCCCCGAGGAGACGCTTCAAAGTCGACTCGGACAGGTCGAGTTTCCCAAACAGTGGATGGACGATCTCGAAGCGATGGGGCCGCCGGAGAGGTGGAAAACGGAACTCAAAGCATACGCCGAAGATGCGGTCGAAAGCACGATCGGATCTGGAGCAGATCCTACCGGTGTTAGAGGTGGAAACTAATGAAGGCAGATATTATTGGTGAAAACGAGTCGGGGATTGGTGTCGATATTGTCGACAACGATAGATGTATACATGAAATCTCAATCGAAAAAGAAAGCTGGGACATTGTTTATCACGAAGCAGATAACTATCCGGACGACCCAGCAGATCGCACCAAAGCGGGCAACGAACACGTCAATCAGGCCCGCCGGTTCGCCAAATACTGGGTCTACCGCCAGCGTGGCTACGACACGCTGAACGGCTGGCAAAACCCCGACCGAATCACGCTGGCAGCTATCGCGCTCAAAAAGCTCTCTCCGAGCGCGACCGAGGAGTATCTCGGCGACCTCTACCAGCAGTTCAGAAGCATCCGTGTTCGGTTAAGGATCGAAACCGACAGACGCCAGCGTCTTGATGAGGTTATATTCACAAACCGCGTAGAGAGAGGTTGTGCTACCTGAACTCTCTCCAACACTCATACGACGCCGACTGACTTCTCTCTTTCCTGAGGAGCTCGTCAAAGGCATCGCGCGCGAGCGCGATGCCGTCCAACGCCACCGAAAAATCGACATTACGATGCTCGTCTGGTCGCTCATCTTGGGTTTCGCCGTTGATGGCGAAACCCGCTCCATCGCCGCGTTTCAACGAGCTTACCAGACAGCGACAAACCAGAAGGTGTCTCGATCCAGCTTCTACGACCGATTTACACCCGAATTCCATAACCTCCTGAGCGATCTCCTCGCGCATGCGCTTGAGGAGATCGCGCCTCCTCACACAATTGTACCACAACTCACCCAGTTCCGCGATACGATGCTTGCCGATGCAACCGTTTTCAGGTTGCATCGGCTTCTGACTACGTTTCCAGCAACTCACGAGGAACAATCTGGTGCACAGCTGTTTCTGGTCTACAACATGACAAGGCGGACACTCTCACGGTTCAGCCTCACCGACGAACGAACACATGAAAGCAGCCAGTTCCGCACAGGGAACTGGCTGCGGGGGCGGCTGTTCTTGTTTGATCTCGGCTTTTACAGCTATCGTCGCTTCGCATTGATCGATGAGAACGACGGCTACTTCGTGAGTCGGTTGAAAACGAACGCGAATCCACGGATCGTCGGTGAGAGACGGAAATGGCACGGGCGCGCCATTTCCTTGACGGGGAGTCATCTCCAAGATCATCTCTCGAAACTCATGCGCAAGCACATCGATGTAACTGGTGAGTTCGATTTCAAGCGACGGCAGTATGGAAAAACGCGATCATCAGCTACGGTGGAGGTAGTTGGATAGCAGGTTTCTAATCGCAAGACAGCGTAGGGGTAGCTCAAAATTGTCATTTTGGAATGATGGACGTACGTCGACTAATATTTTCTAAGGCGAGTTTCTATTGACCAATCGTAA
>NZ_JAQFWV010000074.1:0-15654 GCF_056175805.1 Halohasta sp. A2
GCCGCGTTGCGGTACTCATTCCGGCCGCGTTGCCGCCAACGATCAGCACCTGCGTGCCCATACCTGATGGCTGGTGCGATCAGGGATATATACTGTATGTGATTCCCAATAGTATAGAATTGGCAACGAGGTTTTATCTCGTAAGCTTATACTGTATATTGGATTCAACAACCCCCGACACTATGGACATATTCATAACCTCAAACTTCTCGGAAGAGAGTATCGAGCGGTTGGAATCACTCGGTTTCGACGTGGAGTCTGACCCAATCGAGAACCGTGACGGGCGGATGCCGGTTGAGACACTCAAAGACCGGCTCGTGGGAGTCGATATCTTCATTTCGGGTTTCGAAGGTGTGCCAGCTGAACTTATCGACGCTGTCGACCTCCAGCTAATCGCTTGTCCCCGCGGCGGACCGGAGGCCAGTGTCGACATCAATGCGGCGACCGAGCGTGGCATTCCAGTGTTGTACGCCCCTGGTCGGAACGCTGAGACGGTCGCCGATCACACAGTAGGGCTGTTGCTCGCGGCGACACGGAACATCGCCCGCGCCCACCATCGCCTGCGGATGGGCAAAGACACCGGCGAACCTAAGGCGGATGCGGCCGCGGGCGGCGAGCGTGAGGACGTGACCTGGGGGATCGGCTCGGAGTCACCGTACACCACGCTCCGTGGGCCGGAACTTGGCGGCCGGACTCTCGGGCTCGTTGGCTTCAGTCGTATCGGTCGACGAGTAGCCAAGCGCGTTCACGACGGGTTTGGCATGGACGTCATCGCCTACGACCCGTTCGTCGACCACGTCGAGATGGAGCCGTTCGGTGTTGAGAAGACGACCGACCTCCAAGACCTCTGTTCACGGAGCGACGTAGTTAGTCTCCATGCCGCAGTGGCACCGGGCTCACGTGGCATGATCGGCCCCGAGGAGTTCGCCGCCATGCCCGACGACGCCTACTTTGTTAACACGGCTCGAGCAGCGCTGATCGAAGATGGTGCGTTGCTTTCGGCGCTCGAAAACGACGAGATCCGCGGTGCTGCCCTCGATGTATACCCAGAGGAGCCAATTTCCGAGAACGATCCACTCCTGGAGATGGACAACGTTGTCACGACGCCACACATCGCCTCCGCTTCACAGGATGTCATCGACCGCCACAGCAAACTCACAGTCGACGATATTGAGGCCCTTGTCGAGGGCGATCGGCCGATGCACGTCGCAAACCCTGAAACGCTCGACAGCTTTAGCCTGTAACTCGCTTGACTGACCCCGTTGATGATTATGAGATGGAGTAGTCTCAGTACTTCACAAAGCCTTCCAGCTAAGAGAACGTATCATTGGGCCGCCAGAGGAACGCGATGACCGCATCTCAGATGTCGACCGAGATGCATTGATCGAGTGAATATTGCAAGATACTGACTCTCTGTCTCAGTAAAGAACTCACCAACAATCTTCTACTCAAGAGCGTTCTGCATAAATCGAGTTGGGGAGGGGGAGTCCATTTGAAAGTCGAAGGTAGAACCATCTCCAATACCAGTACACCCCTGTCGAGTGTATACGATGATATTTTCTGTTATCAGAAAAAGAAGATTCACACCCCAACTGTCGAGTGTAAGTCCCCGAAAAGACGCAGTAGGGGGCCGCTATCGACGTATCTGCTGACAGGGTGTTAGACACCACAGTACAGTGGCCACCGTCAGAAGGCCCTCAGAGTCTCCATCGCAACCAAGTCGGAGACCGCGGAGACGCACCCTTGGGCGTGCGCTTAGACAGCGGGATGCCGAACAAGAGCGGTGAGTGTACGGGTATGGCTCAAGCCGCTACATACTGCTCTTCCCAGTCCGAACGGGCGTCGATCTCGCGTCGTCCACGTCGAGTTATCGTATAATTGTTGGTCCGGCGGTCTAGTTGACCTTTCTCGACGAGTCCTTTCTCGACGAGAGTGTCGAGGTTGGGATACAACCGGCCATGGTGGATCTCCTTTTCGTAGTAGTCTTGAAGTTCCTCTTTGATTCCTAAGCCGTGTGGCTCGTCAAGACCAGCGATGACATACAGTAAATCCCGTTGAAATCCTGTTAGATCGTGCATCTGTAATATCCTAATTTGGGTTATAATACAAAATTGATAAATTTGTCGATCTAATCCACAGTTCTAGACAAGAACGACTGTGATGGATGGTTGGGCGTCGGTAGAAAGGAGATGGTGTAGTGCTCTCAGTCGACTGTTGTTAGTACTCGGATGTCGGTGTCTGAATGGTGTTCGCGCTGACTGTGTGCGCCGTTTTCAGCAAGGAATTCCTCGATGCGATCAGCTAACGAACTGGCTTCTTCTCCGTCAATATGGACAATGAGCGTAGGATGCTCAGAACGACTGGAATCAATGACGAGTGAGATTGTTTTGAACTCCGTAGATCGCCTGTAAGATGCAAACTCTTCGTCGACTCTGGATGCCAAGTCCTCCAGAGAGTCGACTGAGTCTGAAGTCATAGTCACATAGATGAGAGAAGGCGATTAAAAAGTGAGTTACTTGATCCTGACCGGACCGTTGTCGACGCCAGTCTCACGAGATTCTAACCGAGTTGGAGCATTAACGCGATTACGCTCACAATTAACTCAACGTAGAACTCATAACAGAGTGGCTCAGCGTGAGTACCTTTGATAAAAGATTTAGTTACTAGGGTGTTGGATATCCTATATCCGGATGCTTACTAATCAAAATAAAACATTAAAATATGGTGGGAAAGCTAATTGCTCCATTCCTCAATTGGAGATGGCAATATGAGCAGCAGTGAGCCAACAGGATTATTTGATGCCTGTACCCCTCGGGAAGACGTCCTTGATGGGACTCTGCAAGAAGATCAATTTGCAGCCAGTCTAGCAACTGTCGCTCACTCCCCAGATGATGCAGCCCCTGTCTACAGGGACGTGACACAGTTCTTCGATATGACGTATCCAACTGCGGGACTACAAACGTTACTCAGCAACCTCGCTGGACGATTTCTTGCAGGCGGTGGCAAGGACAATGGTGGCTACTCTAGCAGTATTCTGTGTCTCGACACCCGTTTCGGTGGTGGGAAGACACACGATCTCATTGCCTCGTACCACTTGGCTACAAATCCGACCGCTATCGAAGATATCCAGCGCCACCTCGTCGACGGAGCGAGCGAAGTCGGCAGCTCGTATCTGGATGCGGTTGATGACGGCTTGTCGGTCGACACGTCGGTCTTTGTAGGCGGACACGTAGATGCGCGCAATGCCCGAAGTGATCGAACAGATCCAGACGCCCCAAATACTCGCACGATGTGGGGCGAAATTGCCTACCAACTCTATGGGCTTGAGGGGTACGAGTATCTGAAGGAATACGACCAAGATCGGAATGCTCCTGGTGGGAATACACTGAAAGGACTCTTCGATCTCGGTGATGACCCCGCACTGATCCTTATCGATGAGATTGCAGCCTATCTTGAAGCAGCATCAGCAGTCGAAGTTGGCGAGACAACGCTTGCTAGCCAAACGCTGAGTTTCGTTCTTTCTCTGCTCGAAACTGCATCAGAGGTCGACGGTGTTACTGTCGTCTACAGTGTCGCCGATACCGCATTCGCGGAGGAAGCAGAAGAAGTTCGGACACTGGTCGATGAACTCAATCAAATCGGACGACGACAGCACAAAACCGTCACACCAACCTCTGAAGACGAGGTCGGGCAAGTGCTTCAACACCGGCTGTTCGAGGATATCGACCGTACTACGGCTGCATCGGTTTCTGAGACCTATTTCCAATATTACGCCGATAGCGCCCGTCAGTTCCCGCAGGAAGCAAACGATGCGATCTACGTCGATCGACTGGAACAAGAGTACCCGTTCCACCCCACGATCATCGACACGCTCACCGAGAAAATCGATACTATTCCGAAATTCCAGCGAACGCGGGGTGCACTCAAGCTGCTGGCCCGTGCAGTCTACTATCTCTGGAATCACCAGCCCGATCATTACGACCGCCACTGGATACGGCTCTATGATCTCACGCCCGCAGACAATGCACCTGATGGGAGTATTGATTCGACGCTTCGTGAGACACTCTTCGAGTTCGTCGACCTGAGTGCGGCTGTCTCGGCTGACATCTACAGTGAGGACGGCACGGCACACGCGCAGCTTGAAGACCGCAAATGGATCGAGAAGGGGATTCCAGCGTTAGGAAGTCACCTTTCGACGACCGTGCTCTGGCACAGTTTAGCCTATGGTGAACGGGCAACCGGCCTCACGCGAGCGGAAATGAACGCCGCCCTAGGCCATCCAGACGTTAGCTTCGATAACTACGACTCGGCCTTAGAGGCTCTTGCAGGTGGAGATATGCATGTCGCGTGTTACTATCTCTATGACGAGGAGCGTGTCCGGTTCAAGTCCGATCCGAATCTCATACGGATTATTGACCAACGTGTGGACAACACGCCGGACGCACAGGCGAGAAACCGGTTCGAGTCACGACTGGAGAACTCCGAGATCGGCAGTGGCGGGTTCTCAACTGTCGTCTTCCCGGAATCACCTGCTGATCTCCCCGACAAGGTATCCCAGCCACAGCTCGCAGTGATGCATATCGATACTGCACCAGTTTCTGATGGTGGTAGCGAGGTTCCGGAGAAGGTTCAGATGCTGTATCAAAAGGCTGCCTCGAAGCACGGGGGCGAAACCCAGAGTCGGGTCTACAAAAACTACGTCCTCTTTTTGGCACCTGACAAGGAGCGTATCCAGGGTGCCATCGACGAGGCACGCCAGTTAGAGGCAATTGAGGCTCTGTTGGACGATTCCCAGCAGACAGCTGACCTTTCACCCGAACAGATCGAGGAACTACGTGAGCGACGGAACCAGACACACGGGCTGTTAGGCGAACTCGTTCGGGGGGTGTATCGGCATCTCTACTACGTCGACCGAGACGGGCTGACACACTTGGCGATCAACGCAACCGAAGCCAACGGTGGGACGACGCTCGTGAATGCTGTCGAAGAGACCCTGGAGGATCAGTTGATTCGTGCTGATGCCGCCCCGAAGGGTGTTGCTTTCTTCAAGCAGAAGCTCTGGCAGCAGACCCAGGACAGCATGACGACCCAACAGTTGGTCACCCAGTTTGCGAAGAAGCCAGGACTTCCGTACTTACTCAATACGAAGCCACTGCGAAAGACGGTCGCCAAGATGGTCGCTGAGGCAGGGTACACCTACTGGGACAGCACTGCTGAAGCGTCTGGTGTCGCCTACTGGGACGGCGATGAGGATGATCGGCCGGAAAGCTGGCAGAAATCGAATCCACTGTCGGCCTCACCGGATGTTCGAACCAGCATCCGGGATTCAAACGTGAAGATCGGTGACGAGTACACCGTCTACACAGATGTCGACGCTCTCCTTAGCGTCCACCACGATTCGATCCGTCCGCCAGAAACTGAGGAAGTGGTGTGTGAAGAAGACGGCTGTGACACTGAGGTCGACGAAGCAGGAGCGTACTGTTCTGAACATGACGAACAGCTTGTCAAAGACTACTGCACGAACTGCGGTACTATTGTTGAGGATCAGACCGAGCTGAATCCCCGTGGGCTGTGTTTGGACTGTGCCCAGCCGAACGATTGGGACCAGTCGACCGGTCTGATGGCGGCTTCCAGAGCGTTCAACGAGGTTCGGACGCACGCGCTCGGCAAAGCAGCCTCGGGTGGTGATCCAGGTATCGACCACGTGCTCATCGAAGTCGGTGGTGAAGACCAGCTCTCGAAAGGCTCCTTTATCGCCCAGCGGCAAGCATTCAAGAGCCGCGCAGCGAACGTATCGGTACGGATGGCATTCGAGACGGAGTCGGCAACTGGAGCCCGGTACGAGGCGTCCTTTACGGGCGATATCGACGAGTTCTCGCGTGTGACGAACCAGCCGGACCCATTCGACGGGGCTTCACGGGTCGAACTCAAGTTCCGAGTCGAGTTCGACGAGCCGGAGCCGATCACGGATGCCGAAGACGATGTGCTTGCAGAACTACAAAGCGAGCTTGGGCAGACGAACATCGATGTGAAAATCCAAGGACGAGGACCGGTCGAAATCCCCACAGAGATCAGCCAATGACATCACATTCACGATCAGCCGTCGACTCAGTGTCCGCGACGCCGGACGACGAGCAGTTCTCGCCACGCAGCTTCGGCAGCAGCGTCTACGGGGGTCGGCCGACGTTTGCCGTCGTCCGCCGGGACGATGCCGACGGTGCGGTACTGACGTTGTACGAACTCCTGCCGGATGCCCAAGCGGCTGCCCGGCAGGATCGTCTAGTGCGTGAAAACCCGAATCGGGGACTCGTGACCGACCCCTTCGAGGCGGTGTTTGGGGAGTCGACAGAGCCCGAAGTCGAGCAGTGGGAGTGGGACGACTGGACCGCAGTGAAGATCACGCGACTCGCCGGGAGTCGACTCCGGTCAATCATGCCACTGGTGCGGGAAACACTCAGTGAGGCCGAGCTTGACGAATCGGTCATGACGGCGACCGGCTCTACTGAGCTGTTTCTGCCGGAGACGGTCGGTGTCCGGCTTACGCTGGGGTTTCTTGGTGTAAAACCGATCCAGCGTGTCGACCGGATGCGGGCGTTCTGTCGTGGGATTGCGCGAATGAGTGATGAAGAGTGCTACTACTGGCACTCGAAATGTCGATCACCGTCGTCACCGAACGGTGAAAAAGCACTGCGGATGCTATTAACGGATCACGTGAATTAAAATGAGAGATGAAACAGATCTAACGGACGAACTAAAGCCATTAGCTATCGAAGGTAAATTACCACTAAAGGCAGTAGGTATAGAGAATCTCAAAGAAGCGAATCCAAAACACTTACCACCTCACCGATATCTCCATCCTTGGTTTGCACGTCGACCAACTCCTGCTTCAAGATTAGCTATACTTGCATCAGTGCTTCCGAAAGAAACTGACCCTGACGATATATTAAAATGGATACAGATTGGTCCAAATAGGGATATAAATCAAACTCGTAGTGAGTACGTAGAACAAAAAAAAGCAACAGAGAATGATCGATCTGGAAAACTAGAGGATCACTACGGATACCCTCGCCCTTTTACCAAATCACCGAGTCAATCTGATCGGAGAGAGATTCATAAAAAACTGCGTGAACAATGGGATGACGAACTTCCAACAATAATTGACCCAACTGCAGGTGGAGGAGTGATCCCATTTGAATCACTTAGATATGGGTTGCCAACAAAGGCCAATGAATTAAACCAGGTTCCCTCTGTACTATTGAAAGTGATGTTGGAGTATGCCCCTAAGGTCGGCTCACTTGACTCTGACCTTGAGAAATGGGGCAAAACAATCAACAAGAAAGCCAAGGAGAAAGTCAACCGATATTTCCCAGGGCAGGAATCAAATACAACACCCGATAATTATATTACAACATATCACATTACTTGCCCATCATGTGGATGTGATATCCCGATCGCCCCCAAATGGTGGATTAGAACGCGAAAGAGTGCTGACAAAGTATTAGTTAAGCCAACAGTCCAATCTGATGGATCGATCAATTATGATACAATAACTAATCCTTCTTCTGACGAATTGAAAGAGTTTGACCCAAATGATGGGCCGGTATCACGAGGAGGGAATGTTGAGTGTCTGAAGTGTGGTGTTGTTACTGAAAACAATGATGTCAAAGAGAAATTCAAAAAAGATGATTTTGAATATAACGTTATCTGTGTGAGGACTATCGATAGAAATGGTAAATATGGTTTTAGAAGTCCAACAAATGCAGATATGGAGGCTCATGAAGCAGCTAGAGAAGAAATAAAATCAGATTACAAATTATCTACATTCCTGAACGATAACATTCCCTCTGGATATAACACAGACCAACCTCAGAGACATGGTATTACTGAATGGCGAGATTTGTTTTCGCCGAGACAACTTCTGTCTCATTACGCTTTTCTTGAAGCTGTAAATGAATCTAAACCAGACATATATGCAGAATACTCTAGTGAGCGTGCTGAAGCCATTCTTTCTATTATTACTTTATCATGCAGTAAACTAATTGATAGAAACTCCCGTCTTTCTGATTGGGACACGAACAAAGGGTATCCCAACCCAATGTTTAAGAGCAACAACTTAAGTTTTAATGGGATATTTACTGATAATAATATAACTATTGGGGGTATGGATTTCTTTTCCCAGTTAAATAAAGTGTCTGAATCATATAAAGAGATTGTGTCATACTTTCCAGAAAATGTGGAATCAGCTGAAGTGACGTCAGTAGACGCAGCATCTTTGCCATACGATGATGGAGAAATCCAAGCTGTAGTCAACGATCCACCCTATTATAGTAGTATCATGTATTCTGAACTCGCCGACGTGTTTTATGTGTGGATGCGAGAATATCTTGGTGATGTTTTCCCAGAATTATTCAATTCCAAGTTGACAAATAAAGATGACGAGGCGGTGGCTAATCCGAGTCGATTCAAAGACGTTGCTACTGACACTGCTTCAAAAGAGGAACTAGCTAATCAGTTCTACGAAGAAAAGATGAGTGACATTTTTTCTGAACTTTATAGAGTCCTTGAACCAGGTGGGGTTATGACGATCATGTTCACACATAAAGAGACAGATGCATGGGATACTCTCACAATGTCTCTTATCAATTCGGGATTTACAATCACATCGACACACCCAATTACAAGCGAGATGCCCCAACGTGCGGGCGTTCGCAAGAAAGCATCTGCAGATAGTACACTTCTGCTTACTGGCCGAAAACCATTTGAAGACCGTGGTTCTGAAAACGAGATCCCTACACTTTGGACCGATGTCAAGACAGATACGAGAAAAGCCGCAAAAAAGGCAGCTCGAGACCTCATAGACTCAGGTCTGAGCCTCACGAAGACAGATGTCATTATCAGTGCCTTTGGACCGACTCTGCGCGTATTTGCAGATGCATACCCAGTTGTTGACGATGAAGACAATGATGTCAAGCCTCGACGTGCTCTTGAAGAAGCCCGTGAGGCAGTCACGCAAGTACTTGTTGAGGAGTATCTTGAAGTTGAAGGTATAAATGATCTTGATGACATTACTGAATGGTACGTCCTCTGTTGGTTGGTTCATGAAGCGGAAACGTTCTCTTATGACGATGGTCGACAGTTGGGACTCGGCATCGGAGTCGACATTGACGAAATCAAACGGAGCACCAAGACATGGCGGAAGAGTCGGGGAGATATCAGTCTCCGTGGACACGAAGACCGAGTACAGAACATAAACGAAAAGCCAGAGAACCGATCTAGCCGGACACCAGTGAATCCCGACGATCTTTCGTTCGGTCTCGCACTGGACAAGGTCCACGCAGCGATGCAGGTCTACCATGTCCAAGGCGAGAGTGCCTGCTGTGATTGGCTGCGAGAACGGAACTTCGACTCAGACTCGACGTTCAAATCCACCCTTCAAGCACTGCTGCAGGTACTCCCCCACGATCACGAGGACTGGGAACTGGCCCGCGATCTCGCAGCCGGTCGCACACGCGATGTTCTCGATCTGGATTTCAGTCCGAACGTCTTCGCCGAAGATAGCAACCAAACACAGCAGAAAGGGATCGACGACTACTGACGCAAACTGGTACGCTATCCCAATTATATAAGTACAGCATTGGCATAATATAAAGAACACGTTATGTCGACACTCCCTGATCGAACCTGGTCTTCTATCTACGAGAGCCAACCCAGTTCCGAAGGCTCCTATCTCGTCGACGAGTTCTACGTCCCGGCCCTTGAGCGGTCGATCCGATACGACCGGATCGCTGGCTACTTCTCCAGCAGCGCGCTCGCGGTCGCCTCGAAAGGCATCGATGCACTCCTGAAAAACGACGGTGAGATGCGGCTGGTTGTCGGGACGGAACTGTATACGACCGACCGCCCTGTCCTGGAGGCACTTACTGACGAACTCTCCGACTCTCTAGAGGAACTGGACGACGAACAACTCGATGCCCAGCTCCAACTGCTCGCACGCCTGCTCCGCGAGGGTCGACTGCATATCAAAGTCGCTGTCCCCCGGCAGGGGTCGTGGCGCATCTTCCACCCAAAAATGGGAATCTTCCACGACGACACCGGGAACGCAATTTCGTTCGAAGGAAGCGTCAACGAGACCGTTGGCGGCTGGAAGAACAACTACGAACGGTTCAAGATCCACCGCTCGTGGGTCGACCAGCAGTCCGCCTACGTGAACAGCGACGTTGAGACCTTCGAGCGTCTCTGGGAAGACGACCATCCCTACGTCAAGGTCCACGACCTCCCGGAGGCCATCGTAAAAAACCTCATTGACTGGAAAGACCCGGACTCACAGACACAACTCGAGGAAGCCGTGCAGATCGCCCGTGGGGAAGCACCCCCGACCGAACGCGACAAAGCCAACATCATCGCCGATGGCCACCTCTCGCCGGGTGGACTGGCCCTCGCCGAAGAAGCGAGTACGATCACCCCCTGGCCCCACCAGCGTGTCGTCTCGGATACGCTCGTCAACACCTACCCGAACAGTTTCTTGCTCTGTGACGAGGTCGGCCTCGGGAAAACCATCGAGGCTGGCCTCACACTCTCCCGCCTCGGTCTCACGAACGAACTGGAGACCGGGCTGTTGCTCGTCCCGGCGAGCCTCGCCGTTCAGTGGCAAGAAGAGATGTGGGAGAAGTTCAACCTCAACACCTACCGATACGAGCGTGGGAGCGAGTACGAGTATGCGTTCATTGACGCCTTCGGACGAGAACAGTACCCACCAGCAGCATCTGAACTCAATCTCGATGATCAAGAGCACGAACAAGCATGGATAGAGAGCCCAATCTGGCGATTCCTTCACGAGTCCCGTGATGACACAGCGACCAATTCACCTTCTGTTGTCATCATGTCGTGGCACACGGCCCGCCTCGAAGATCGGTGGAATCAGGTCGCCCCGAAAGACGGCACGGATGTCCGAACCCGAGAAGATGTCCCTGCGAGTTGCCGCGGTCGACAGGCATCGAATCGGGAGGGCGTCTGGGATGCGGTCATCGTCGACGAGGCACACAACGGTCGTAAGGGGAGTAGTTTCTACACCATGCTGGAACGCCTCCGCGATCACACACAGACGTACTACCTGCTCACTGCGACACCGATGCAATTGCACGCTGGCGAGCTGTACGATCTGATGTCACTCCTCGATCTTCCGGGTGAGTGGGATAATCAAGATGACTTTAAGAAGTTCTTCGAAACCCGTCGTGCACTCGACACCGCGCTCGACGAGCAACTGGCTGGCGATGAGTCCGCTGGTGACGATGCGTCGTGGTCTGCACAAGCGACGCTTACGGAGAACCGGTATCAAGACCGACTTACAGGCGAACGAAGCATCTCCGACCGGGTACTCGACGCGCTTGGAACGGAACTCGAAATCAAAAACGAACAGCAGGCACGAGCGATTGCAAAACAACGAGTGCTTCGTGCCTGTGACCTCGCCAGTGATTATGGCGAACACTACGACGGCTACATCGAGAGCTTCGAGAGGGCACTTGACGAACACGACATCAATCGGTTCGAGGCGAAAGAAGACGAGAAGCTGAAATACCTGCTGTATCCTGAGTGGAAGGCCGACGAGGAGTGGCTGACATACTCACGTAACGAACGCCTCTCCGCGCTTGATGAGCTGACTGAAGGAGGCTGGCAAGTCGTCCAAGAGATCCTCTCGGAGTCGACGCCTGTCGATGCACTGATCCATCGAAATACTCGAAGTACGCTTCGCAAATACGAGCAGGTCGACCTTCTTGACGCGACAGTTCCGACACGCGACCCAAAACAGCGAAAAATCGAATTGACCGAGGAGACCCGCGATGTGTACGACCGAATCGACGACTACACACGGAAGTTCTACAAACTCGCCCAGCAGTCCGATGAGGCAGATACACGAGCAATCGGGTTCGTCATGACCACCTACCGGCAGCGGCTGACCAGTAGTGTCTATGCGATTTCTCAGAGCCTCCGAAACCGGCTTACAAAACTTCGCGGCCAGCGGACAGTCATGCAGGGCAAACAGCAAGCTGGCGACAAAACGAGCGATTCCACGCAGGTTGCGATGGATGCCATGGATGAATACGATCTCGATGATGTCGGCGAATTAGATGAGTTAGACAAGGAACTCGAAGAGATCGATCTCGCTGAAATCATCCCCAATGTTACAGATGAGGGACTGTACCTCCTGGAACAAGAAATCGAGGAGTTGGAATCGTTTGCTGATGAACTCGAAGATATCACACAAGATCCGAAGATCGGCCAGCTGAAAGAAGACCTCGACGAGATTGATCGAGACGGGCACAACAGGGCGATCATCTTTACCCAGTATACGGATACGATGGATTTCATTCGTCAAAGTCTCATTTCGATTCATGGCGAGACTGTTGCAACCTATTCGGGACGTGGAGGAGAGATGTATGACCGTGAGTCCGGGAGTTGGGTTACGGTCGGGAAAGAACGTGTCAAGCGTGAGTTCTCTGCCGATGATGGGACCGTAGAGATACTCATTTGTACGGACTCTGCGAGTGAGGGGCTTAATCTCCAAGAGTGTGGTGTCCTGATCAACTACGACCTCCCGTGGAATCCAATGCGTGTGGAACAGCGGATTGGTCGTATTGACCGCATCGGCCAGGAGTTCGAGGAGGTCACTATCCTGAACTACAGCTACGAAGATACCGTTGAAACGGACATCTACGAACGTCTCGATACCCGAATCGGTCTCTTCGAGACTGTCGTTGGAGAGATGCAGCCGATCCTCTCCGGCGTCAGCAATCAGATTCGGTCCGCAACGCTGGAAACTGATCGAACCGAAAGTCGTGAAGCAGTCGAACAAGCTGACAAGGAATTCTCCGATCTACTCGATAAAGAAGAAGACAGTGACCGGGTCGATGTCGGCGAGTCACTGGAGACCGTCGACGAGGATCTCGTTAAACAGGATGTTATTGATGAAGCGAAACTCGACGCTTGGCAATCGTACCGACATCCAGATATAGCAGACGGCGGGGACAACAACAAAAACTATCAGTACAATCCACCGTTCGACACTGCTGGTCTCGAAGCAGTGCTCACACAGTCAGAAGCACTCACTGATGTCGGAGTTGTATTCACACCAGTTGACGAGCTAGCGATAGCCGAAAGTATCGATATCGACTCGGATGAGTTCACAGAGTCATTGTATCGCCTCGAATCTGTTGAGTTCGAACTCCCCGAGATAGGTAGCGAACAGACACTTTCGAGCGAAATTGCGCCTGGAGAAAGCGAAACGGCAGTAACGTTTTCCGCAGCGTGTGCCGATGAGTACCCATCGTTGCAGTATCTGGCCCCTGGCAATCCCCTCTTGAACCAGCTCATCCAGGCCTGGCACGATGCGAGTGAAAAAACGGAACGATTCTCGAACCATGTGGAGAGTCGTGATACGGAGACAGAGTCGCTTGTTTGTGGGAGGGGACGAGATGGAGATATTATGCGAGTCGACAAAGACGGCACTACTCCAGCCACCATCCCTGTAAGTGAACTTTCTGGGTGGCTTGGAGAATTCCTCGATAATCGTGAACCGAATAGCACCACTTCTTAATCAGGAATCTTGTCGACTTCAATCAAAACAAACAACAACAACTCACATACATAAAATCGAAATGTCAGAGGCAGACCTAGTCCCCGTTTCTCGCACCTCTCACTCCAAGTGCAAATGTCGCAATATCCGAGTTTGGAAACTCTATAGAGCGTGTCTCTGTGTTCACCGATAGAACCCAGCTCGCCGCCGAGGATCCGGAGCTCACCGTTGATATGGAGTCTACTCGAGCGCTTTCGATTGCCGACACGCGGCTGCTGTCGCCGTAGCAATTGGAAAAACTCTAATGAGCCGTCTACACAACGTTAGATATGGACCCACTGCAGTTTCTCGTTCCGTTGGGCTGGATCGAGACCGTCGGATCGATTATTCCAATCGCTATTTTATTACTCTTCGTCACAAACATTGGCACACGAATTAAAGAAAACCGAATGCAGCAACGACAGGCTGACAATGGTCAGGCGCTCACTCGCCATCCACTAAACACCTTTGTGACGATGGGAATCGTCACGATGGGCCTATTGTTCGTTCTCTACCGGCCGACCAGCGGGATGATCATGATGCTCCCGATTATCGGGCTGTTTATCGCTGATGTCTTCGAACTCGAAGGTCGACGCGTCGAGGCTGACAACGATCTCGACTTCGAGTGGCCGAAAGCAACCCTCTTTTCGCTCGCGTTGGCTCTTATCTATGCGTCCTACTACGCGATGGCACCGCTGTACGGACCGTACTTAGATCTGCTTTTCTAAGACCCGCTTCCATCGCGGCAGTTTTAGTGGCTGACCCTGAGCTCTGTTGTTGACCGAACTAGACAGCTGCTATAGAGCGTTTGTTCCATCGTCACAAGTGAACTTATTTCGCTTGTATCTCCGTCGATTAGTATCGATATCTGTTCTATGTACCAGACATTGTACTGTTCATTCAGCTACTATGTAAACTGCACTTCTACAGCTCAAAATTCACCAACTCATCCAACTATAGAAGAGGCTATGAAATAATTACTTGATATTTGGAGCAACTAGAAAATTCCTTGAGATTTTAAGTGTCGTGTGAAGAATTCGGGAATCTTCCCTCGACGGTTTTCAAGGAATATTTCGACATCATCGACGTTCGGTGGGATTCCCAACTGCAGCACAACCGACCGGTCCACACCTTTTGACATGAGGCGTAACTCTCCAAAGTTCATCGACCCCATCTCCAACATCTGATCAAAGTTGCTTGCCCACTTACCCATCTCGTAGTCGGATTCTTCAAGCATATCGACTAACATCCCATAATACTTGACCAGAATAAATCGAACGTCATCGTTCACGAGATCAAGGATTGTTCTGATACACTTGCTTAGTTCTTCATCTTTTACGTTTGCTTGCCTAGAATCGATCATAGACTTATACGTATATCCCCGAAGCCACTGATTTGCAACTACCACAATTGGCTCCAGCGCTCCGTGCTTGGTTTCTCGGTTTTTTGGGTCGACATTGTGTTCATCATCCTTGGTGAACTTGAAAACCTGATTCAATTGTTGTGTGATCCGCATGAGTTTGTCGTAACTGTATTCTGTCGTATTCTCACCAATAACCCACCTTTCTGGGTTCTTCATCACCAGCCTGTAGAGCGTGTTCTGCTCTAAGGGATCGATAGTCGGGTTCCGTATCAACAATTTCTCCGGAATCTCGATGTCTTCGAGAGTTCGATCAAGTTCGTCTTTCGCTGAGGAGATCTCTGAGTCCGAGAGCCCTTTATTCGAGAGATATTCGTCGACATCGTAGTCAGATTTAAGATATCGTGAACGAAGGAGAACCGACGTGTACCGCATCGATGCATCTTTGAGCTGCCGAAGATCGTTGCTACCAAGCGCGGTAATGAGTTTGTTCGGGTTGTTCGTAGCCTGTGAAGTAGCAGGAGTGACCGATTCCTCCGTATCGCTATCTAATTTTTCGGTCGCGTCTCAGGATCGTTTAGAACCAAGCCAACACTCACCGCAACGAAGTAGCAGTTGATACGTTAGAGGAAGGGGACTGTTTCGGTGCTAGAATGAAAGAGTCCCCAATCGAGATTACACTCAC
>NZ_JAQFWV010000075.1:0-14709 GCF_056175805.1 Halohasta sp. A2
GTGCTTCATTGATCGCGTCATCAAGCTCTTTTTCCGACAGATGTTTCACCAACTTGGTCCGACGAGAAGCCTTCATTAGCGCCTATACGCGCTCCGTAGATTCAAACATAGCGCAGACCACTCTTGCCGAGCGTGCGCTTGATTACCGAGAAGACAGTCTCAAATAGTGCTCGTTGGCCGTAGAGAGCCTCATCGATCTGCGCGTTATGCGCGTGATCGATGGGGCGGAACTCACGGTGCTTGATTAGCGGCCTCACGCCTTCTTCCCTTAGTTTATTTCGAACCTTTGTCGGTCTTGGCGACTGGTCGACGTTCGTGGACAAAAAGCTCGTGAAAAGAGGTGTGTCTATGATTTCGCTACAGCGGAATCGTGGTGTGTTACTCGACACCATCGACGGTGTCCTACAACTCGTTCAGCCAGCGCCGCTGGTTGCTCGTCAACCCGTGGCGTCTGACTGTCTCGTCACCATTGGTCTCGTCTTTAGCTGAACCTAGGTGCTAAGCCCCCTTCCTCAACGAGCGACCGTAGGGAGCGAGTAGGGAGGGGATACAGCACCACACAGTTCTCAAACATGTTTCGACACTTGGCTCACAGGCCAACGTTTCACCGACGCTATTATGTGTGAAATGTGCATAGTGTGCATTACGGTGAAACGGAAGACGATCACCATTCGGGAGGACCAAGACGAGTGGATTGAGAACCAACACCTCAACCTCTCGTCGTTCATCCGTGAACAACTGGACGAACTAATCGAGGAACGAGAGTAACGGATGTACTATGGCTACAAGTACCATCTCAACCCGTCCAACGCCCACCGTGAGGAGTTGGACCGCCACCGCGATATTTGTCGGCAACTGTACAATCACGCACTCTACCGGCTTAACGAGTACCAAGACGAACATGGTGAACTCCCGTCGATGACCACACTACGGTCGGAGCTACCCGACCTCAAAAAGTGGTGGGACGGCCTCTCAGACGTGTACTCGAAGGTTCTCCAAACCGTCGTGGAACGCCTGTTCGACAACCTCAAAGGACTCTCCAAGCTCAAGGACAACGGCTACGACATCGGTCAACTCACATGGAAACCGCCACGCGAGTTCCGCAGTTACACGTACAGTCAGTCTGGCTTCAAGCTCGACAAGAAGGGCGGTCAGACTGTACTGTCGCTCTCGAAACTCGCGGAAATACCGATTCGGCTCCACCGCGCCATCCCCGACGACGCCACACTCAAACAGGTCACGGTCAAAAAGGAACCGACGGGCGAGTGGTTCGCCACGTTCGGCGTTGAAGTAGACCGTGAACCACCCGAGAAACCCGACGAACTGACCGGCGTGGTTGGTATCGACGTAGGGATTCTCAAGTACGCCCACGATACCGACGGCACGGCGGTCGGGTCGCTCGACCTCTCGAACGAACGCGAACGCTTGGAGCGAGAGCAACGGAAGCTCTCGCACAAACAGCATGGGTCGAACAGCTACGAGAAGCAACGACGTCGCGCCGCGGAGTGTCACGCGGACCTCCGACGGAAGCGCCGTGACTTCCTACACAAACTCTCGGCGTACTACGCTCGGGAGTTTGACCTCGTGGCGGTCGAAGACCTGAACGTAAAGAGGATGATGGAGTCGCCGTCGAACAGCCGCAATACGGCGTCTGCCGCGTGGAGAACGTTCCTCTCGCTGCTCAAATACAAGTGCGAGCGAGCGGGGACGCACTTCGTAGCGGTCAACCCGAGAGGGACGACCAAAGAGTGCGCTTCGTGCGGCGTTTCGACGGAGAAGCCGTTGTGGGTCCGTGAACATTCGTGTCCTGCCTGCGGGTTCGAGGCGGACAGGGACGCGAACGCGGCGTGGAACATTCTTTCTCGCGGTCTACAAGATGTAGGAATGGGATACTCCGAATCAACGTCCTCAGAATCGCTTTGCGATTCTGATGTGCGGACGAGAGCTAGAGTGGTTGGCGTAACCTTTGAACGGACTGATGTCAGCAACAGGCCAGCGGATACCGATCGCTCAATGGACGAGAACTCAAGCATTCAAACGTGGTGCAGACCACTCAAGCTCTCGTCAACGCCTGTGGAGACTGCGCTCCCTACGGGAACTACTCCGGTCCCTGCAAAGCGCGTCGTGGAAACAGGAAGCCCTACCCTCACCGAGCGAACGGCGTCAGCCGTGAGCAAGTAGGGTAGGGTAGGGTAGTTCACGGTGCAACCACTCACGGCGGTTAGACATCAACAAATCGGTGAGAGACTCCAAAACACTGATTCTCTGTCTCAATAGACCCTCACAAACACTGTGATAATTCCTAACACAGTTGGTGTTGAATCATCTAATATGCCACGAGACGTGTTGGTACCGACAGACGGCTCTCCACTCTCTGAAGACGCACTCGAACAGAGTATCACTACGTTCCCCGGCGGGGACATCACGCTCATTTATGTCGACGACCCGCGAAACACGACTCTGAACGACGACGAGCTACGCCCGGAACGGATCTTTGCTGACCTGCTTGATATCGCTGAGCGCCACGACATCGAGGTCGACACCGAGATCCGCGTTGGCCATCCGAGTCGTGAGATCGTGCGCTTCAGCGAGGAAGCAGACGTCGACGAAATCATGATGGGAAGCCATGGTCGCGAGCGAGTCTCACGAATCCTGTTAGGGAGCGTTGCCGAACGCGTCCTTCGACGAGCACCGGTCCCAGTTACAATTGTCCGCCCGCACCAACGTATGGGCACAAAGCACCACATCGTCCCGGTCGACGGCTCAGAACAGTCGGCAAAAGCACTCCAGTACGCCGCTTCGGTTTTTCCAGACGTTGACACGACAATCCTCCATGCAATTGACCCGATGGAAACACACTACGGCGAGGGACAATTGGTCCACTCAGAAGCAGAATACGAACGTATCCAACAGCGAGCATCGGAATTGCTGGCAGACGCAGCAGACCTCGCCGAAGAGTACGATGCCACCGTCACAACGACCACAATTGTCGAGTGGGGACCGAATCGACCCGCGGATGCTATTCTCACCTATATTGATAACAACGATGTCGACCATGTGATTATGGGGAGCCACGGTCGCTCTGGGGTATCGAGACTGCTCCTCGGCAGTGTCGCAGAAACCGTTGCGAGACGGTCACCAGCACCGGTAACAGTCGTTCGATAGCATCAAGAACGCGGCCGGAAGTACGGAAAGACGATGTAGATATGCAACGACAACGGTCGTTGCAATGGAAGACCGATACTCGTGAACTGGCCCGAAACGTGGGTAGTCGCCCGGATCTCAGCGTCACCCAGAGCGTTCTCAAGCGCACTCCAGTCCCGGTAACCATTATCAGGTGACGGAGGTCCTCATCCAGCGGGGATCGCTTCGACCTCGACCCGACCGATATCCGGTGGCTCGTCGATCAGCACGGCGGCCTGTCCTTCGACGAGCCGCTCTCCATCGGCGTCGACGACGTCCGTTGTCAGCTGGTACTTGTTCCCGTGGACGTGCTCGGTGATCTCACAGACTGCGGTGAGCCGTTCGCCGATGTCGGCTGGCTGCAGGAACGAGAGTGTTTGAGAAACGTAGATGGTCACGCCGGGGAAGCGAGCCAACGCCGCACTGATCAGGCCGCCGACGAGCGTCCCCTGGACGATTCGTCGACCGAACCGTGTCTCGCTGGCGTAGTCCTCATCAAGATGGAGGCGGTTCGTGTCACCGCTGGCGGCCGCGAACTCCCGCACATCTCCTTCGCTGATCGGTTTCGTGAAGGCGATCCGGTCGCCGACCGAGACTGCCGCATCCGAGAGCCCACGGCTCTCTGTCTCCCAGTCGTCCATCTCGTAGGCGGTCTCCTGAAACCGGTGGTAGCGGTGGGCCTCGTCGTCGGGGCGGTCGAGTTCGCTGCGCTGGAGGACCTGCGGGACGTGGTGGACAATATCGTCGGTACTAACGAGCCCGACGAGCTCCTCGCCATCAAGGACGACCAACCGAGCAATGTCGTTGTCACTCATCCGGTCGACGGCCTCGCCGACGGTCGCGCTTGTATCGATGGTCACTACGTCAGTCGACATGAAATCCGCCAGCCTGCGCCGCCGTGGGTCCGCGTCGCCGCGAAGGACCCCCACGAAGTCGTCGCTGGTGACGATGCCGACGACCTCGCCCTCGTCGACGACAACCAGCGATCCGATATTCTCGTTCTGGCAGGTGGCCGCAGCCACGGTCGACGTGGTGTCGGGGGGAACTGTCTCGGCGGGACTGCTCATGATGTCGTTGATCCGGATCGGAAACGCCATACGACCTCTACCGAAAAGCGCGGGAAGAACATACTGGCAATGAGGTTACGATTTATACAGAATCGAGGAGAATACCTGACCCTTTAGGGTCAGGATGAATCCGACAATTCCTACACAATCCACCGGCAATGGCAGGGTCGGGTATTCCACCGTTCTTAAACCGAACCTTTACAAGAGAAGCGATTATAAGTGTTTATACAGGCGTTTAGAATGCTGGAAGTCCACCGCACCCACCGGGCAAAAATCCTCAACCACGGACAGGTAGAGAACTCGCTCGACCGGCACGGATGGTCGGCCAGCAAACTCTGGAACGTCGCCAACTACCACTCTCGTCAAGAGTGGGACGAAACGGGCGGGATACCCGATCACGGCGACCTCAAAAACGAACTGAAGAGTCATCCAAAATACAAGGGGCTGCACTCGCAGTCCAGTCAGAAAGTTCTGGAAGAGCTTTCTGAAGCCTTCAACTCGTGGTACGAAACGAGGAAGTCTGATGATCGTGCGAACCCGCCCGGCTACCGCAAGAAAAACTACTACGACCAACAGGGCCGTCTTGTCCACGAATAACACCCGCGTTCGACGGTGACGTGGAAGCAAAACGGCATCAAACACGACACTAAGAACAACCGTGTTCGACTCTCAAAGGGCTCGAATCACAAACAACACCCGAAAGCATGGGAGTACATTCTTGTCGAATACGAAACCCGTCCCGGCGTTACCGTTGAGAACCTGCAACAAGTTAGGGCCGTCTACGACAAGGCAAAAGCACGCTGGGAACTGCACCTCGTCTGTAAAGACGAGATCGAGACGCCCAACGCACCCGGAACCGAGACGGCTGGTATCGACCTCGGTATTAGTAACTTTGCAGCGATCGCCTACAGTACCGAGGAATCCGGCCTGTACCCCGGCAACCGCTTGAAGCAAGATGGGTACTACTTCCCGAAGGAGATCGCCAAGTGTGACAACTCTGGTGCCGACAAAGCCACTCGATTACACGCGAAATGGTCGGAACGCCGCACTCACTTTTTCCACTCCTTAGCGAAACACATCGTAGAACGGTGTGTCGGGAAGGGAGTTGGCCGAATCAACGTCGGAGACTTAGAGGGCGTGCGTGAAGACGAAGCTGGTAAGTCGAAAAACTGGGGTCGACACGGCAACCTTGACCTGCACGGGTGGGCGTTCGACCGCTTTACAAAGATTCTCACATACAAAGCGAAAGTCAAGGGAATCGAGGTGGTAGAAGTTTCAGAGCGTAACACGAGCAAGACGTGTTGCGTCTGCGGTAGTGAAGACGATAGTCAGCGTGTCAAGCGTGGCCTCTACGTCTGTGAGGAGTGTGACGCGGCGTTCAACGCTGACGTGAATGGAGCGGAGAACATCCGTCTCAACATCAACGACAAAAGTAACTCCGAGTCTTCGGCCAGTTTGGGCGAGGATAGGAGTACCGGCTGGTTGGCACAGCCTGGAGTCTACCTTTACGACTTGTCCAGCGGATTCCAACCGCAGGCACAAGTGGTGGACTACAAACCGTAATATCCCAACCCAGCGGTGCGGTGCCGTGGGATTCCCGCGTCTTCAGGCGCGGGAGGATGTCAATTAACTCGCCATCTTGTTCCGGCAGATATTGGAGTACAACACGATTTTGGGCGAGTATCTCCCGACGAGGGATGTCGTCCGGTAATCGTCCCTTTCGGCCGGTGGAGTTCTGTGGCTTGCCGTAGTAGATGATCCCGAAATGTACGAGACCATTCTGCTTCCGACCGACGGCAGCGCCGGTGCCGACGACGCGACCACTCGCGGGCTCGATTTGGCCCGCGTGGCCGACGCGACGGTCCACGTCCTGTCGGTCGTCGACACGAGTGCAGAACCCACAGGGATCGACGATGCCGACGCCGAAACGCTCCGCCAGCAGGAGGAAGCCCGGTGTCGGGCAGCCACGGATCGAATCGTCGAGCAGGCGAGCGACCGCGAACTGGAATACGTCGGCGAAATCCGTCAGGGAGTCCCTCACAGGGAGATCCTTGAGTACGCAGCCGAACACGATGTCGACCTGGTCGTGATGGGCTCCCACGGCCGAACAGGGACTGAGCGGGCTCGTCTCGGCAGCACGACCGAGCGCGTCATCACGCTCGGTGATACCCCAGTCATGTCGGTTCCACTCGGCGATACTGCCGACCTTCGGGAGGGGTACGGACTGTACGATGAGGTCGTCATAGCCACTGACGGCAGCGACGACGCCGAGGCAGCCGCCGAAAACGGAATCGAGATCGCCGAACAGTACGGGGCAGACGTCCACGCGATCTACGTCGTCGACACGACGACCTACGATCTCGAAGACGCGCCACGGAGCATCATCGGACTGCTCAAAGAGGGCGGTCGACAGGCGACCGAAGCTGTCGCCGCCGGAGCCCGAGAGCTGAATCTCCCGGCAACGACCAACGTTTTGCGTGGTCTACCAGACGAGGAAATCCTCGCGTTCGCCGACGGGGTCGACGCGGACCTGATCGTCCTCGGTAGTCGCGGGCGAGGCGCGGCCCCGGACCGATTGCTCGGGAGCGTCGCCGCACGCGTGATCGAACACACCGATATGCCGGTCCTGACGCGGTGATGAGCGCCACGACGCTCTGACAGATCTGCGAAGCCGCAGTGACGAACTACCAGTGTGATCAGTGTGGGACACTCGTCTATCCTACCCACTACGTCGACGAGTACGGCCTCCAGTTCCGCTCCGTCGACCTCGGCATCACACAGCTCGACGACGAGGTCGACCGCCGTGAGATGCTGTGGTTTGAGTCCCGGGACGGGTCGGCCACTGCAGATGTTCTCAATCCGAACAGCGGCTCCAGTGATGGTCGCGAGACTCAGCGCCGTCCTGAGGATCTGGCCGCCACCACCAACGCCATCGAGGGTCGTCATCGAGTACGTACTCACCAGCCTCTCATTCGGTGGCACTGTTCCTGAAAGTACTCTCCTCCAGTCGATCGAACATACCCCTGTGTAATTCGCGACCAGTAATTTACTGTCGATGATTTTGTCGCTCAAAGGGCCAAGATGGAACGGTCGTGACTGCACCCATGAGTAATTCAACAGTAAAGAACCGATTGACCAGTTTCAGGGAGGCAACGAATCACTACTTCCCGACGCTGTATGGCGATTTAACAGAGGTAAAGTACCCGATACACACACAAAATAAACAACAATTTCGCATCGTTCTACAATCCTACCAATAACTCTTTTACAGTCGGCGGGGGACTAGCGCAATAATGGGGACAGCATCCACAACGACCACTGCATCGACCTTCAATAGACCCGACAACCTTGCCGGTTACATCGCCATCGTGATGGCCCTCATAACGGGGGTTTTACATCTCATCGCTTCGACTAATGCGATTCAGTTCAGTCAGGTACTCGGTATTCTATTTGTCCTTAACGGCCTTGGTTTCCTTGTTGGTGCAGTGTTATATCTAAGCAAATACTGGAAGAAAGAACTGCTTTTGGTGGCGGCACTGTATTCACTTGTAACATTTATCGCGATCTTCCCGGTGCAGGGGTGGGGCGTCGAAGCGTTCTATATGCAAGGGAGCATCAACCCGTTTGCAGTTATCACAAAGGCTGCAGAGGCGATACTTGTGGTCTGTGCGATCTATTTGTACGCCGCCGAGTAACACGTCATCTGCGGCGAGAACAGTCACCACTCAAACGATTGCCGTAGCAAATGGACTGTAGTGACAAGGATGATTTATACTGTACTCTACCGTTTAACAACGTATGGACGAAAGCGACAGCACGAATGAGACAAAGCATCAAAACACGACTACCCCTTCTCAACTCGGAAGAGCCCTGCTGGGTATTGGACTGGCCGCACAGGCCTCCGAAGATTTCCGCGACATGGAAGATACTATAGAGTACGCGGAGTCCGCAGGAGTTCCAGCACCAAATCTCGCAGCTCCGTTCGCCTCTGGAATGATGCTCATCGCAGGCGCTGGAATCATACTCTGGAGACTTCCACGACTCTCGACAGGAGCGGCAGTTACTTTCCTAACAGTCGTAACGGCGACAATGCACGACTTCTGGAACGCTGACGATGAGGACAAAAGCGGCGAGCGACTCGCGTTCTTTGGTAACCTTGCAATGTTAGGCGGAGCACTCGTCTTCCTGAAAGAGGCGTTCCAGTAGAAAATCACCAGACAGATAATTAGCGTGATTTATACGTTGACATATTTTTCATGAATCCGATCCATACGTGCTGCCATCACGAAGTCGGTCTTGCGCAGACCGTCAATTTTGTGAGTCCACATTTCGATTCTAACTTCTCCCCATTGCAGATGAATATCTGGGTGGTGCCACTCCTCTTCAGCAAGTTCTCCAATCTCGTACGTGAACTCAAGTGCATCACGAAAATCGTCGAACGGATACACGCCTTCTGGGTGATGACCGTCGACGACCTCCCAGACACTATCGATCTCACTTACGTAGTCGGTATACTCTGACTCTGTGAGCGGTTCGTCATCTGATGTACAGGCTTCACATTCTTCATCTGCAAGTGATGGTGCCATACAAGAATATCTAAGACTGCAGTCAACCATCTGATTCGCGAACTTGACGGTCTCGGACTCATCGATACTCAAGTTTGAAATCACTTCCAATTACATCTAACCATTAAAGTTAACACTATTAGCTGACGATTGTTGAGTATGAGTGTAGGAACCGTCGACGGTAATTCTGAGTCGAGTGTGGAGGTCTCACAAGCCGCTGCTGAGCAGGCACTCGCGCTAATGGATCAGGAGGGAATGGATACTGATGTGGGTGGACTCCGACTGTTTGTCCAACAAGGAGGTTGCGCAGGCCTTTCATATGGAATGCGATTTGACAACGAGCCCGAGCCGGACGACACCGTGACCATACATCACGGCCTTCGTGTCTTTGTCGACCCGGCAAGCATGAATTACATCGGTGGCAGTCGACTCGAATACGAAGACGGCCTCCAAGCAGCCGGCTTCCACGTTGAAAATCCCAACGTCGTCTCTGAGTGTGGTTGTGGAGAGAGTTTCCGTACATGAGATTATCCCCTGAACAAGGCGTTGCAAAAATATCGTGTACGATGAGAACCGAAATCCTACGCTGGTCCCAATGTAACATGTCTCAATGAGCGCTAATTCAACAGACTCTGAAGACGATCTAACAAACCGTGTGACAAACTTCCTGCAGAGAAACTTTCCACAGATCCAGATGCACGGTGGTAACGCTGCGATCGAATATCTTGACGAAGACAGCGGCGAGGTTCATATTCAACTCGGGGGTGCGTGCTCGGGGTGTGGAATCTCACCAATGACAATCCAAGCGATCAAACAGCGAATGGTCAAAGAGATTCCAGAGATTAACAAAGTGCAAGCTAACACCGGTCACACAACTGGATCAGAGACAGACACGAGTCCATCTTTGCCTGGTCAGAGCAGTGATGAAAGCTCAACTCAGGGCCCAGACATCCCGTTTTGATCACAGATCAACGGTCAAAAATCGTCAGGTCACAAATGTCCTGGTGACTCGGTCGAAAACTGGAGGTCGCCACCACGGCCACCCTCAACCGTATCAGCGCCAACATTACCTGTCGACGGGACCTTAATTTGGACTTCTTCGATTGCATCGAACGCAAAGTACAGCTCCCGTTGCATGTTCTCTGCGGTGATATTCGAGACTCCACACCCCGAACAGGTTCCACCTAACTCGATGACGACCAACCCGGAGTCGGGATTAAGTTCACGGACCATACTACTCCCACCATGCATCTGGATCATCGGCATTTGTTGAACGATCCAGTCTTCGATTCTCGATTGTAACTCCTCTTTGGCTTCACTCATTGTGATTTCCCTGTCGGACTGCACGGATGACAAGCTCGGCACACTGGAGCCGTGCCGGTGTGAGGTCCATGCCGACGTGTCGTTCAATAAACTCACGGTCCCAACTCCGGACCTCTCGGAGTTCTGTTCCTTTCATCTGTTGTGTGAGAAGTGAGGTAGCCGCCTGCGAAAGCGTACAGCCAGCTCCCTCAAACCGAACGGATTCGATCACGTGTGGCTCATCGTCCGAGACGGTCAGTGAAATCGAAACCCAGTCACCCTCGGGATGCGTCGGTCCAACGCACTGAGGGTTGTCGACGCGCTCCGAAAGGTCTGGGTCTGATACCGTTCCGTAGTTTCGTGGATTGCTGCTGTGATCTGCGAGCAACTCACGAACGTAGGTGTTGTTCATAGGCGTTGAGTGGACGTCGTATCCGACTTCATCGGGTTTATCAACTCGGTTATACCATACTGTTCAAGTGGCTCGTTGAGTAGCTCTGCTATCGGCCACGCTGCTGAACAGTGTTTCGCCAGCACCGATGTCCCATCTATCGTGATCGTGGTGAGTGTTCCTCTGTTTTTTTGAAATCCGATCCGGAACTCAAATGACCGCTCATGTTCGTCGACAGTATGAATCCGAAGCTCACCCGTTCCATTGGCTACTGACCAATAGTCGTTGTCAGTGATTCGCAGTTCGCCAACTGGAGAGACGCATGCCGATCCACAGTCGGGACACTCTGCTCCGTGTGGTCCTGCACCGATATAGGTGTATTCAGTTCCACATTGCAGACAGTCGAGGGGTGTAATTGTCATGGGATGATATTATGAATATAAACAGAACAGCGAAGCACCAATGGTCGCTGTTCAGTTCTGGATACGTACTGGATTAGCCGAGACTGCCTTCCATCTCGAGTTCAACCAGTCGATTGAGTTCGACCGCGTACTCGATTGGAAGTTCCTCTGTCAGGGGTTCGATGAACCCTGAGACGATCATCTGCTTGGCATCGTCGTCATCCAGGCCGCGGTTCTGCAAATAAAAGATGTCCTCGTCGCCGATCTTGCCGACGGTGGCCTCGTGGGCGACGTCGACTTGTGATTCGTTTATCTCCATGTACGGCATTGTATCTGAGATCGACTCGTTGTCGAACATCAGCGCGTCACACTCGACGGCCGTCGAAGAGTTTTCGGCACCGTCGGCAATGTGGACCAAGCCGCGGTAGTTGGTCCGACCACCGTCTTTCGAGATCGACTTGGACTCGACCGTCGACTTTGTCTCGGGAGCGTTGTGGTAGACCTTTGCGCCTGTGTCGATGTTCTGGCCCTCACCTGCGAACGCGATGGTGATGTGGTTATCGGAGGCACCACGGCCTTTCAGGATGGTCGACGGATACAGCATAGTAGCCTTCGAGCCCATCGAGCCTGAAATCCACTCCATGCGCCCACCCTTCTCGGCAATAGCGCGTTTCGTGTTGAGGTTGTAGGTACTCTTCGACCAGTTTTGGACTGTCGAGTACTGGACGTGAGCATCCTCGCCAACGAAGACCTCGACGCCGCCCGAATGCAGGTTGAACTCGGAGTATTTCGGGGCCGAACAGCCCTCAATGTAGTGAACCTCTGAGCCTTCTTCGGCGATGATGAGAGTGTGTTCGAACTGGCCCATTCCTTCCGAATTCATTCGGAAGTACGCCTGAATCGGCATCTCGACTTTGGTGTCTTCGGGCACGTAGACAAAGGAACCGCCAGACCAGATCGCACCATGGAGTGCAGCGAACTTGTTGTCGCTCGGTGGGACACACTTGTTCATGAAGTGCTCCCGGACGAGATCCTCGTGGTCACGGACCGCCTTGTCCATGTCACAGAAGATGACGCCTTTTTCCTCCCACTGATCCTGCATATTCTGGTAGACGATCTCCGACTCGTACTGGGCACCGACGCCCGACAGCGCGTTCTTTTCGGCTTCCGGAATACCGAGCTTGTCGAAGGTATCCTTGATGTCCTCGGGAAGGTCGGTCCAATCGTCGACGCCACCACGGGTCTCGATATCTGGTCGGATATACGGGACGATCTCGCTGACGTCGACCTCTGAGAGATCGGGTCCTTCTGGCCAATCGGTTGGCATCGGCATGTTCTGGAAATGCTCAAGGGCGCGAAGGCGTCGCTGGAGCATCCACTCGGGTTCGTCTTTGTCCTCGGAGATGACCCGGACAGTCTCCTCAGTCAACCCCTTTTCGCTCTTGAATGCGGAGGCTTCCTCCTTTTTAAATTCAAACCGGGCCTCAGTGTTCGTCTCGCTCAGCTTTTCGTTTGAACTCATATGATGTATTTCGATATTGGTAGACATATATGTATGGGTGCAAAACCAGCTTTTGAAATCAAAAATAGTTTCTCCGTGTATTATTAGAAACTATTTCTAGTCACAAATCTTATTTTGGATCAGGAAAGAACCTCTAGCAACGAGCCAAGAAGCTAGTGTTGAAATCCATACCTAATATGAAATACGAACAGATCGGTGTCAGCAGACAGTCAACCAAAGCCGACAGAGCAGCCGACGATCAGCACCGTTCGACTCAGCTCGAAGATCAGTGCCCAGAATGTGAGGGAACACTGGTGAGAGCTGACGATACAGATGAGACAGTCTGTTCGGAGTGCGGACTAGTCGTCGCTGATAATGCTATTGATCTCGGACCTGAGTGGCGGACGTTTGATTTTGATCAGGGAGAAACTGCCTCCCGAGTTGGGTTACCAACTACACAACAGATACATGACAAAGGGTTAACAACAAATATCGGATGGCGTGATCAAGATGCCCATGGAAACCCTCTGTCAGCACGTCAACGACAAAAGATGAGTCGGCTTCGAACGTGGGACGAGCGATTCCGGACGCAGAACTCGAAGGACCGGAATCTGAAACGGGCTCTCGGCGAGATCGATCGGATGGCCTCAGCCCTTGGGGTTCCTGAGCCAACTCGTGAGACCGCGAGTGTGATCTATCGGCGAGCCTTAGATGAGGATCTACTTCTTGGTCGGTCAATAGAGTCGGTAGCTACCTGTGCACTATATGCTGCCACACGAACGAATGGTATCTCACGAACCATCGACGAACTCACAGAGGTGAGCCGCGTCGACAAATTGGATATTGAACGGACTTACCGGTACATCTCACGAGAGTTAGATCTCCAAATACCACCATCGCATCCAATGGAGTACGTGGGACGATTCGCATCGAAACTCGACTGTACGAACGAGACAGAACGGTATGCTCGAAAACTGATCGAAGACGCGACTGAGAAAGGGGTACACAGTGGGAAAAGTCCCGCAGGCATTGCGGCTGCCGCACTGTATGCCGCCTCACGTCTTTCTGGAGAATCAATCATTCAGCCCGATATATCTAAAGCAGCTAATGTGAGCGAAGTCACTATTAGACATAGATATCGGGAAATTCTGGCCGCCACAGAACTAAATACAGATGATTGACCAGAACAATAAATAAAAACTGGCCAGTTAGATAGCTTTCTGATTCTGTTACCTCAATAATCGAGTTTACGGTAAACCAATCAAATCCTGACATGCAAGACTGCGAGCTCAAGTGTCGTGGGAGACAGCCGAAGTCGTTACTTGATCAGTCTCGAACGAGACCGAGGAGACGAGCGAAGATTCCGAGATTGGACCGAGTCTCGGAGACCTTCCAGTCAGCTCTCTCAGCCGCCTTCGAGACACGAACGTACTCCCAGCAAAAAAGCGTTGATACCCGCATATCCTCGTCGCTCGCCCCAACGTAGACGTGCCGCGTCGTCGGTATCGTCTCACAGATCTCTTCGAGGACAAACCACTTGTCGCGGTCTTGGATATCGAAATCCTGTCGAAGGTCATACTCGGCAACGATCCGCTCAATCCGTTCGGTGTCGTCGTCAATGAGACCGACCGACTGACTCCAATTCTGTGCGTCCTCAAACACCGTTTTCGGGTCTTCGAGTCGTTCGATGGCCGAGAGCGAAAACGCGAGCGTTACCTCACCAGTGTCACTGTCGCCGTTCATATGACTGCTAGGCATCTGTCAATTGCTTCGGTCGCCGCCGAGACGCGCTGGCTGGCCGCGCCATCAGCGAACTTCAGGTAGTGCTCCGATCCATCGACGACTGTCGTAGAGCCATCTGTACCGAGGATGTCCAGTGCAGCGAGCCCGCTGACCATTCGAACCCCTCGTCGACGACGTGCTTGCGGCTGTCTCTCCCACGACTCGTTACCCATATACACAAAAAGAGAGCCCATAGATTATCAATCACCGGGAATGGCGCTCTAATTTTACGTTCTCAGTATGGCATTGAGTCGCGCTATCGAGTTGCAAAATAACACCAGTGAACTACCCCGTCCTGCTCGGCCTAGCGGTCTCGCTGAGGACGGGGCTTCCTGTTTCCACGACGCGCTTTGCAGGAGCCGAATTGGTTCCCGTAGGGAGCGCAGTCTCCGCAGGCAGTGAATCGGAGTGAACCACTCCTACTTGATCGAATCCGCGTGAGAGGATGTTGTACGCCGCGTTGAGGTCGCGGTCCGCCTCGAATCCGCATGAGGGACACGAGTGTTCGCGGACCCAC
>NZ_JAQFWV010000076.1:0-14577 GCF_056175805.1 Halohasta sp. A2
GTCTCAACCGCCACGAGATTAAAGAACTCGTCTATCCAAGGCTCATCTTGCAGGGTTTGAGTGCTGCTGGACACGGCTTCTCAACCCTGCTCTTTCGTATGCGACGTATTCTATGACACCCTCTATAGCAACAAATTACGCGCCGTCTTTTTGGCGTTCATCATGGTCACCAGCGTCTTCGCTGGGACCGTGGCGTTCACCGGGAGTGCGGCCGCAGCCGCTGCGACCGGTGGCGACACCGAACTCGAATCCGGCTCGACGAATTGGGAAGGCCAAGAACTGGCATTCAACACGAATAACTCCTCTGCGAGTGCAGACCTGCAAATAACTGACGCGACAGTCGAACTCCGAGAATGGGAGGGCGAGGATGGTATCGGTGGTCTCGAAGATCAGATTGTCGTTGACGACAACGG
Source organism: Halohasta sp. A2 (assembly GCF_056175805.1). NCBI lineage: Archaea > Methanobacteriati > Methanobacteriota > Halobacteria > Halobacteriales > Haloferacaceae > Halohasta > Halohasta sp. A2. The sequence continues at coordinate 414 of NZ_JAQFWV010000076.1, forward strand.
TGATGCAACCATCGAAACCGAAGGTCTCGACGGAGACTATGTACTCGAATACGAGGACGATGTCCTTGAGTTCGGTTCGGACGGTGAACTCGACGATCGTCTCTCGGAATCAAGCGGTTCCGAAGGTGACTTCGAGATAACCCAACAGGACCTCAGTGTCGACTTCGACGCTGATGAGGTCAACGACGATGAGACGACGTACCTCAGCCTCGACACGAACCGTGGCGAGTCGGACATCGTTGTCCACGCGAACGGTGACCTCGATGCTGAAGATCTCGAATCCATCTTCGACGACAGCGATAGTGGCACTGACTACACGCTCGCTTCGCCCGATAGCGATGAAGAAGACGATCTCGACGACGAGTACGGTCTCAACGGAGACGATGCAGTCGTTCTCGAGAACGTTGGCGATCTCGACGCGGACGATGAGAACGGCCCAGCCGACTTCAGTGATATTGACGAGGGAGAGTACGACTTCCAGTTCGATGTCTCTGACACCGCCGCTCAGGATTCAGCATCCATTGAGGTGACCGAAGAAGATGTCGACGCAGCCTTCGAAGAGGCAGTCGTGACTGACACCGCCGGTGACATCGTCGAGTTCACCGTCGAGATGGAAGACACCGACGACGCCTTCGTCCAGATCGGCGACGAGGACGCTGGTTTCATCGATGTGATCTATGTCGAAGACAGCGATGATGACGATGAAGCAACCTTCGAAGTCAACACCCGAACGCTCGGGACGAACGTCTCAACCGATGAGGTGTACAACTCGGACGACGACATCACTAGTGAAGTTCACGGCGATGGCACAGATGCTCGCTTCTACGATGATGATGAAGACGATCGTTATTCCACTGATGGCGATGATGGTGCCAGCAGCGACTTTGAGAACTATCTCGACGAACTCGGCCTGATCAATGCCGAAGACGAGACTGCCAAAGAGCAGCTCGAACGACCACTGCAGCCCACTGAGTACGATGTCCTGGCTGCCGCTGGTGCGGCATCCGGCGAAGGTGAGTTCGGTGTGAACGCGGACGGTGAATCTGAAGCGAACGAGGAACTCGACTCAGCGCTCCTCGAACTCGAAGTGCCGTCGATCGGCGATCTCAACACGTGGGTCGCTCCATCGGACGACGCTAACGAGGACGATTCGGTCGACGATCTGCTCGACTCAGTTACCGAGCGCGAGGAAATCGCTCAGGATGACCGACTCGTTATTCAGGCAGAAGCAACCGGCTACGAGGGCGCGCTTGTCAACGAACTTGGCAACTTCGAAGCTCTTGAAGACGGTGTGACGCTCGACGAATTCAACGGAATTCTCGACGACGAGGGCGACTGGAGCGGCGAAGGTATCAACTTCCACGTGGAAGCTGACGATGCAACGGGTAACCAAGACCCAACCGAGCTAAATCTCGAAAACGCTGACGAAAACGACGGTTTTGTTGTCTTCGACCAAGAGAACGGTCAGTTCTTCGTGGTCATCGACACCTCTGCCGGCGACGACGTCTTCTCGGACGATATCGAAGACGGTGACGAGTTCACCGCGACGATGGAGTACGAGACCGACAGCGACGAACGCTACGCGTTCGCAGACGGTGAAGCGGGACCGTACGAAGGTGGCGCTGAGGGAACCGAAAATGAAGACGACGGTGACCGCGACCCAGCTTACCCGTACTTCACTGCTGATTCGACCCAGAGCAGCGACACCATGTTCGAAATCGCCGAGCGCAGTGTTACGTTCGACAACCTGAACGCTGACAACGTGCTCGAAGCCGAGAACACTGAAGAATCCGAAATCAGTGGCGAGACCAACATCGCTCCCGGGACGGACAGCGAAATCAGTGTCTCTTCGACCGATGCATCCAGCTCGTTCCGCAACGGTGAGGACGTCGACATCAACGAGGATGGCGAAATCTCGGCCGAGTTTGACTTCAGCGAACAGGAAGTCGACGACGAGTTCGAGACCTCGTATGACGTTGGTGGATCCAGCATCGACATGGTCGACTCCGTAATCGTTGAATCCGACGACAGCGAAGAGCCAGAGGAAGACGAGTCTGAAGAGGATGAATCAGAAGACGACGAGTCGGAGGACGACGAATCTGAAGATGACGAGTCCGAGGATGACGAGTCCGAGGATGACGAATCCGAAGACGACGAATCCGAAGATGACGAGTCCGAAGGCGACGAGTCCGAAGGCGACAGCTCCGAGGACGACGGCGAGGATGACGATGGCGAAGAGACGCCCGGCTTTGGCGCGCTCGTCGCACTGCTCGCGGTTCTCGGTGCCGCCCTGCTCGCAACCCGCCGTCAGAACTGATCTGACGACGAACCCCGAGTAACTGCTGCCATCTTTCAACCACCGGCGCTGTGCCGGCTTTTTTCTTTCTTTCGACCGCTGAGCGACTGCGCTCGCCACGCATCGACGGACGCTTGTCGACCCAAATAGCAGCCGAGACAACCGGAGCGATTGATTCACAATAGTTGAGTCCAACGCTCTGGCATGTACGATACCGTACTCTTTCCAACTGATGGCAGCGAGACCGCAACCGAGGCCGCCAGCCACGCAATCGATCTCGCCGAGCGTCACGACGCCGCGCTGCACGTGCTGTACGTCGTCGACCACGAACGCGTCACGCGAATGGCCCCGAAGCTCGGCACCGACCACATCAAAGAAACGCTCAGCAAGGAGGGCGACCGCGCCACGGGCGAACTCGCCGAGCGGGCGGCCGACCACGGCCTCGAAACGAAAGCCATCGTCGAAACGGGTGCGCCCGCCGACGTGATCACCCGCTACGCCGACCACGTCGACGCCGACGCGATCGTCATGGGCACCAACGGCCGCACCGGGATGGACCGGCTCCTGCTCGGTAGCGTCGCCGAACGCGTCATCCAAACAAGCGAGCTCCCGGTGATGACTGTCAAGAAACCCGTCGACCAGTAACTCCCACCAGTTCGTCGACTGCCAATTCGTCGACCGCCTGTTCGTCGAGTAAACCCTGCGAGGGACGTAGCGGTCACCACCGGACCGCCCGACTGTCTCACGGTCGTCGATCTCCCACCGACAGCGACTGGTCGACCGCCCGTCCGATCGATGGACGCGAACTACCGGTTGGGCGGACTGTTCGTCCACAACGACAAGGGATTTATGAGCGCTGACCGATGTTCGGGTATGCAACGGGCGATTGAGTGGGTCGGTGCCGAACTGTTCACCGTCGGGCCGCTGTCGGACGCGTTGGGGTGGCTCGCCATCGGGCTGTTCGTCCTCGCCGGGATCGTCGAGTGGTACGGCCGCCGAACCCAGGTCGACCAGATGGACACCGCCCGGCTGATCGCGGTCAGCGCGTGGGTTGCGTTCGGCGTGTTCTGGCTGAACCTCTTTCCCGCGTTCGCGTTCGAACACCAGAGCTTCGTCGAAGGACTGCTGAGCCTCATGGCGTTCCCGGCGTGTCTCTACGTCGCCAAACTCCTGTACGAGGGCCGCGATACCCTGTTCGTCCTCTCGCGGGCGGTCGCCGTGATGGGACTTATTTATCTTCCATTTGAAACGATCCCTGCAATCACGCTCGCCGGGTCGACCATTCCGGCTCCCCGACAGCTCCTGATCGAACTGGTGACGACACTGACGGGCATGATCATCTCGCTGTTCGGCTACTCGCCCGCACTCGTCGAGAGCCCCGAGGGGTATATGGCGGCCTACCAGTGGCAGGTCGACGACGGCACCTACACCATCTCGATCGTGCTGGCCTGCACCGGCCTCGGCAGTATCGCCATCTTCGGCGGCCTGATCGCCGCGGTTCGAGCTCCCCTGATCCGTAAAATCCGTGGGCTCGCGGTCGCGGTGTCGATCATTTTCGTGCTCAATGTCTTTCGGACTGCGTTCATCTCGATCGTCTCGGGTAACCAGCTCATGCACTGGTTCCCCGACGTCGTGCTGTTCCTGTTTGGCGAGACAAACTCGATTCGCGTCTCGTTTCTCGTCTCCGATCGCATCATCAGCCAGCTGTTGGCGGTGGTCGCGCTCATCGGCGTCACTTATCTGGTCGCCCGCGAGATCCCCGAACTGCTGACGATCCTCGAAGACCTGCTCTACCTGCTGACCGGCGAGGAACACGACCTGCAAAACTCGCTCGACCTCCCACGTGAGCCCGCCGTCGAGCAACCCGAAGCCTCGCGGGCCGACTGACCCGGTCGACCCGCTGGCCACCCCATTCTCCCAGACGGGCGACCCATCGGTGAGCGTGGCAACTGCGTTTCGAAGTGTCGACTGCAATCAGCAAGAAGGATCGACCACCTGCCGTACTACTCGTCGGCAAGCAGGGCCGCAGGCGCGCCAGCCAGCGACCCGAGCGCGTCGGCCTCGACGTGGTGGAGATCGCCGGGAATCACCAACAGATGCAGCGGCTCGCCGAACGCCCGGTCGGCCAGCGCCGACAGCCGGTCGGCCACGACGAGGGGCTCGGGGCTCCCCGCGCGGGCCACGACGACCGCCAGTTGGTCGCCATCCCACTCGCCAGCCAGCAACTCAGCCGCATAGCTCGCGGTCATATACGGCTCGTGATGTTCGGGGCCGTCGCGCCGCTGGTGGTAGTCGACCTTGATATCCAGATAGACGAGCGTGTGGAGCCCGCGCTGTTGGTTGGCCTCGATCGAGTCGATCACACTTGGTGGGACGTCACCAGCGCCATGGACGAACGGAAACGGCAGGGTGACCGCCTTTCCGAACCGGTAGTTCTGAAGCCCGGTCAGCCCGCTAGCGGCGGTTTCGGCGGTCACACCGTGAATAATCCGTGTCTCGATGCCACGATCCGCGGCTCGAACGCGCAGATCGGTGTGGGTCGTCGAGATCATCGTGTCCCCGGCAGTGACGAAGGCGACGTCGTCGGTTTCGGCCGCCGAGAGAATCGGCTCGGGGTCCTGTTCGACGCCCGCGCGGTCTCGAACCGCGATCTCGATTCCGTGGGCGGCTTCGAGGTCGTCGACCGTCGCGCCGAGGAGTCGACTGGTGTAGAACTCGCCGAACACGCGGTCGGCGTTGCGGAGGGCCGCCTGGCCCTCACAGGTGATCGACTGCTCGTCAAAGAGGCCCAGTCCAATGAACGTAAGCATACGCTGGAAGAACTGCTCGACTCGAATAACAGTTGTTGAACGCCGGTAATCGACCTACTCGGCGGGGTGCTCGATCGCTTCCATGAGCGACTGGATCTCCTCGCCGCCGTCGACGCCCTCGGGATGGAGGCCAACCGCGAGCAGCACGTCGTCCTTGTGGGAGATCGACAGCACGTACAGGAAAATTGGAATCTCGCCGTTCTCTGAGCCTTCGATGCCGGACTCCTCGCTCCCGTCGGCTTCGACGACTGCCGAAAAGACCTCGACAGTGCGGTCGTCGTCGAGCACCGTCAGCTCGATCTCGTCTTCGCTCTCGATCTCTTTGACTGCGATATCTTCGTCGACCTGGCCCAGTCCCTCGTCGATCACACGCGTGATGAGCTCCGCGCCTTCAAGCCGAGCCAGTGGGTTCAACGACTGGCCACCCACCGAGCCGTCCGGGGTCGAAAACAGAAACAGCGAGAGCTGGTCGTCGGGGTTGGCGTAGGCCACCGACCACGTGCGGATGTGAACGTCGCGGCTGACGCCACCGACCTCGATCGTTTCGTCGAACTCGAGCTCTTCGGGGCCGTCGGCTTCGAACCCCTCGCGAGCCGATTCGGGAATCGCTGCGGGCGAGGCGGTGAACTCCAACTCGCCGTCCTCGCCGAGACAGCCCGCAACGCCTGTTAGTCCGATCGTGCCCAGTAGCGTGAGTGCCCGTCGACGGTTCATACCATGAACAGTCACTAAACATATATTTCAGTTTCGGTGGTTATCACAATCGATGATATTCCGTGGATACTGGCTAGTCACCAGATACTGGCCTTTTTTACTATGAGCCGACGTAGATAGGGTATGTCTGCCGAATCGTATACAGTCGTGATCGTCGGAGGCGGCACAGGCGGTGCCTTTGCCGCGGCGACCACGGCAACTGCGGGTCTCGATACTGTTATTCTGGAGCGGAAAAGCCGAGAAAACGCGGGTCATATCGCCTGTGGAGATGCGATCAAGGGAACCTCGACGTTTCCGGAGATCATCGATCTCGACTATCTCCGAGAGGAGTCATTCACCAATCAGTCGATCACCCGTGCGGTGTTCGAAAACACGGTCGACGACGACGAGATCGAGATCGGGTTTCGCGGGCCCGGAGCCGTGTTGGATCGCAAGCGCTACGGCGAGATCATCCTCGAAGAGGCCGAACGGCTCGGCAGCGAGATCCACTACGATACGGTCGTCCAAGACGTGGTTCAGGACGACGATGGCACCGTTACGGGCGTCACCAGCAAGCACAACGGCGATGTCGTCGAGTACGACGCCGAAATCGTCATCGACGCGACGGGTGCGCTGTCGATTCTCCAGGACAAAACCGACTTTTCGGGCTCGTTTTTCGATACCAACGTCCGCTACACGCAGTTCTGTTCGGCCTACCGCGAGGTGATCGAGGTCGACGAGCCCGTCGAGTGGGACGACGCTATCGTGTTCAAACCGACCGACGAACTGGGGTATCTTTGGTACTTCCCCCGGACGCCAACCCGAATTAACGTCGGCGTCGGCTTCCAGATGGACCAACCCGAGATGAAGATGATCTCCGTGATCGAGAACGATATCGAGTCGCGACCCGACCTCGTCAATCCGACGGTCGTCGACAAACTCGGCGCGGCGCTGCCAACCCGTCGGCCGTACGATTCGGCGATCGCACCGGGCTATCTGGCGGTCGGCGACGCTGCGGGCCACGTCAATCCAACGACGGGCGGTGGCATCCCTGGCGCGGCCAAATCAGCCCACTGGGCAGCCAAGCGAGCGATCACGGCCATCGATAAGGGCGATGTGAGCGAGTCGGCGCTCTGGGCGTACAACCGCGACGTGATGACCGACTTCGGCAAGCATTTCGCCGCGATCGACTGCTACAACATCTGGGGGACGGCCCACGACGTCAAGGAACTCACCGAGATCGTCTCGTCGGTGCCGGCCCAGCATCTCGCCGACGCGATGGCCGGCAAGAACACCGGTCCAATGCCACTATCGCTCAAGCTCAAAACGATCAAAGACACGTTCGGCCACTGGGAGAAGCTCATCCAACTCGTGAAGGTCCGCCGGAAGGCCGCCGAGCTCGCAGCACACTACGATCGGTATCCGGCCACACCGGCGGGCTTTCCAGCTTGGCAGTCGGTCCGCGACAATATCATGGACGAGATCTACGCGATCTCCGGGGCCGATCCGAAGTACTAGCTCGCGTCGACCACAATCCCTTTTCACCACCAACCCGAACCTGAGTACACAAATGTCCGATGACGATCCGTCAGTCGACGACTGTCCGACCAGCAACGACATCCCACTGCTCGGCCTCGGAACGTGGGAGAACGAGGACCCCTCGGCGTGTTCGAACTCGGTCACAACCGCCCTCGAAATGGGGTATCGACACATCGATACCGCCCAGGCCTACGGCAACGAAGCGGCCGTCGGCGAAGGGCTCAGCGCGGCCTCGGTCGACCGCGAGGAGATTTTTCTGGCAACCAAGGTCTGGATCGACAACCTCGCACACGACGACGTGATTTCGACGACCGAAGCCAGCCTCGATCGGCTCGGTGTCGACAGTGTCGACCTCATGTACGTCCACTGGCCTTCGCGCACCTACGACGCCGAAGAGACGCTCGCGGCGTTCAACGAACTGTACGACGAGGGTCAGATCGATCGCATCGGTGTCAGCAACTTCGAGCCCGACCAGCTCCGTGAGGCGATCGAGATCTCCGACGCACCCATCGTCGCCAATCAAGTCGAATGTCATCCGCTGTTCCGCCAGGCCGAACTCCGCGAGGTCTGCGAAGCCGAAGACGTCGAGCTCGTCGCCTACTCGCCGCTGGCCCGCGGCGACGTGATGGACGTGCCCGAACTTCAGGAGATCGCCGACAACCACGACGCGAGTCCCGCACAGGTGAGCCTCGCGTGGCTCCGCCAGCGGGGGGTCGTGGCGATTCCCAAAGCGACCAGCGAGTCGCATATCCGGGACAACTGGCGGTCGCTGTCGGTCTCGTTGAGCGACGACGAACTCGACCGCATCGAATCCATCGAGGAAACCGGTCGACGGGTCGACCCCAGTTTCGGCCCGTGGAACTAACGCGCAAACAGCGTTGATTGGGAACGAACTGGTCGACCGAAGGCCGTCGACCAAGGGGTTGGTGAACACAAAGTTCACATTCTCTGGCCTATCAGTACGAGTAAATGGAACGTCGATCACCCGGACTGATAGGCGCGGTCCGTATCGACATCGCGCGACTTCACGACACGTGGATGGAAGTCGTCTTTCCGCGCCAGCTCAACCCCGGTCACGTCCTCGGCAAGTGGCGACCAGAGACAGGAGTACAGAAAACCAGCTACTACCTCTGGGCAGTCGTCGGACTGTTGCCGGTGTTGATCGGGTATCCACTCTTGCTTGTCGGGTTTGGAACTCGATACTACGCAGCCAGACTCGACAGCGCGGCGGCCCGCCTCGGCATTGTCGGGGCGATTGTGGTCTCGGTGGTCGTCTGGGGAGCGCTCTCAGTAGTCGCCCGCATCCAATTCACGACAGAGGGGTTTTTGGCGGTCCTTGCGGCGAGCGCGGTCGCGACCGTCGCCGCAGCGGCGGCCGTGCTGTTTTCGCGCATCGGTGGACGGCTCACTAGCGTCCTCTTGGCGTACCCCTCGGCGATGACCGCGCTGTTCTTGCCGCCAGTGGTTGCGGCACTCTACTCGCCGACGCTCGGCAACGTCATCTTCCCAAACAGCGAACAGCTCGCCATATTCATTCTCGATACGGTGTTCGTCGTCGGTGGTCTCAACGAGATCATCCGCGAGCGGTTCGCACTCGAAGGTATCTACTACGCACTGATGTGGTTCGGACTCGCGGTTCCGATCGGCTGGGGGCTTGGCGTACTCGTGACGTTCGCCGATCTCATTCGGCCGAAAGACGACTAACCCCGGCTTTGGGTTCGTGTTTCGGAGTGTTTAGGAATCCAGAGACCCAATATTGTATATGGAGTTCACCCGAACAACGTCGATTGGACTGTTCGCTGCAGTCATCGCGCTCGGAACGCTCGCCCTGATCGCCGCACCGATGATGACCGCGTCGACCGTGCTAATGATGGTGCTACCGTCGATGATCGTCTTCGGACTGATCACGTTCACCATCGGTCTCAAACACGGCCAGTACCAGTCGACCCACTAGTCGTAGTACAGTCCACCCATTAACCGAACTACAGTCGACTCACGAACACGATCCTTACTGTTCTGCGGCCTGTCCGACGGTCCAGCGTTCGAGCACGGCCGTCACCCGAACGCCGACCAAACTCACGAAAATACCAGCCAGAATGTAGACGATGAGCCGTTGGACCGGTGCGAGCGTCATTGAGCCGACGAGGAGTTCGGTCTCGAACACGTACCCCGTGAAGCCACGGATCACGATTCCGACCGACAGCAGGCCGAACGGGAGGTTCAAATACGGTTTTTCGACGGTTTCGGCGGCGAGCAGTTCGTCGAGCAGTCGACCCACTCCTGCGGTGACCGCCGCCAGTGCGAGCCATGGAATGCTGTGGTGGACGAACGCGACGACCGCAAACAACGATTGGCCGCTGTCGACCCCACTGGTTTCGGAGACGCCTAACGCGCCGACAAACACCCCGATGACGGCCAGCCCCAGTGCGGCCACGTAGGTAACGACGGCGACTCGACCGGAGTACAACAGGGTCCGGCTCCACGCCGATACCGAGCCGACCAGCTCGTCGACGCCGAGTCCTTTATAAAGAACGCCGAGACCCAACAGCGCAGCCACCCCACCGATCGCGACGGCGGGCGAAAACCAAAACAGGAGTATGGGAATCAACAACAGGCCGATGCCGAGCGGCACCAGCACCGTCGTTCGGAGCTCTTCGTCGGCCAGAAACTGTTTGAGCAGATAGTAGGTCGACTCGATGTCGCGGGCCTGTCTGACGATCACACGGTCGACCGCGTCGACGCGGAGTCGGCTCTCGATAATCGGGACGACGCGCTCGTCATCGATACTATCGATAACGACGATGCTCTGGGTCGGTTCGTAGCGCTCGATGAGTGAATCGATCTGGGCGGCGATCGCTCGGTCAGCCGAGATCGCTGACTCGCGGTTGCCCGAAAGCACGGCGACCACTGCGTCTTCACCCTCATCGCGGAGTTCGCGGGTTACCCGGAGCGCTTCGAGCAGACTGTTGACACCTGTTGCTTCGGGTTCGGCAAGTCCAACGTCAATTACGAGCGAGCGGATGGCTTCCCAGCCAGCGACCGGTGGCTCAACACCAGCGCGGTCACCGATCGTATTATCGCGGTCGACACACACAACGAGCGTCCTCACAGCCGCTCAAAGCACACCTGGAGGTAAAAATCCCGTCGGTGTCGCCGTAAAAACCGTAAAACCGTGTTCGAGCCGAACTACAGGAGACCGGTCTTCTGGAGCTTCATCAGGTCCTCGGTGTCGAGGGTCTCGCCCTCTTTGAACTTCTGATAGATGTCCTCGGCTTCCTGCTTTTCTTCGGCCATCTTCTCTTGGCGCTCGTCCTTGCGCTCTTTTTCCTCTTCTTTGTCCAGTTCGCGGAGTCGTTTCTGGACGCGGACGAAGTCGTTGTGGTGACGGTCGGCGGCCTCTTGGGCCTCGACGAACAGCTCGTGCATCTCGTCGGCCTTGTCGCGGACCTCGTCGGCCTCGCGGTAGGACTCGATCATCTGGTTGTGGTGCTCTTGGGCCTGGTCTGCGAGCTCAGTCACCTTCTGGTGGTGCTGGGAGGCCTCCGAGCGGACTTCTTCGGCTTCGGCGACGAGCTCGTCGAGCTCACCGGTGTCGTCGACCTTGTCCTTTTTTTCGGCGAGTTCCTCGCGTTTGGCGTCGATCTTCTCGATGAGTTCGCGCTCGTCTTCGGTCGAGAGCACTTCGGTCTGCTGTTGGAACTCGAGGTCCTGAATCTCGGATTCGAGCTCTTCGATCGGTTTGCCGTCGTCGAGTTCGAGGTCCTCTTTCATCGCCTCGACCTTGTTGAAGAGTTTGTTGGCCTGGGCGTTGAGCTCATTGCGGCTCTCTTTGTGTTCCTGGACCTGCTCGTTGAGAGAATCGCGCTCTTCGCGGTGTTCTTGGGCTTTGTCGACCTTTTCGCGCGTTTTGGCGTTGAGGTCGTCGCGCTTGGAGGCGCGCTCGGAAGCCATCTGGTTGAGTTCGTTTCGTCGATCTCGAAGCTGGCCTGCGAGTTTGATCAGTTTGCCTTTCGAGCCGTTTTCGAGCCGTTCGTCAGTGAGTTCGACGTTGTCGGATGCGTCGAGCTCTTCGATTTCGTATTCGTTAACTACACTCATTGGTGAAACCTCTGTACCATCGTTGCTCCGGACATGGCTGTGGCCTGCCACTGTGCATGTGACCGTGGATAAGAATTTCCGATCATTCTGCGTGCGATGCCACCAGCGCCGGAGGCGTTCTGGTACCTTCGTATACCGGGGCCCACATTATAAACACTTCGGTGGCAAACCAGTGAAAAGAGCTACCATACCCCTCGATTTCGGCGTATGCGGGTGGTTCACATGATTTGTAGGTATATATAAATATCACGGGGTTTTTCACTTTCACTCCGCGGTTGGCTCGGTTTCATATTCGATGGCTGTAACTGTAGGATATGCTCAAACACCTGGCGCTCACGTGCGAGGACCCGGACTGTCGTCGACGGCTCGATTCGAATGCGCTCGCGTTTTCGATGCAGACGCCTGCAGGGACGCGGCACGCCTACGAATGTGACTGCGGGGCAGTGACGATCACGGTCGTCCGAGACAAGCGCGACCGGCTGTCGACGCGCCGGGACTGATGTCGACGCATCGGGACTGACCGAGACCGATCGACCTTTTCGGCTCCTCGATCGAAAAGCAGTATGGAGACAGACGAGACGAATACGGCCGAGACAGACGGTATGGAGGCCGACGAGATTGACCATACTGAGACGACTGCGATGGACGAATACGTAGAGACGATTCGTGCACACGGGCACGAACACGTACAGGCGACTCACGCGAGCACGTTCGAACTGACGAGCGACGACTGGCTCACGCCCGCAGGCGACTGTATTCTCGCGATCGAGGCGGACCGAACCCCTGCGGATTTCGCCGACGCGTTCATTGAGGCCGCCCAGTCGCACGACGCCAAGCTCACGGCTACCCTGTCGACTGAACACCACAGCCACACCATCACGGGCCGCGGCCATCCCGATCTCACCTTCGAGGGCGACCGCAGCGCGGTCGGGCGCACGAGCGACTACGCCGACGACCGGACGATCATGGTCGGAGCCGACGGTGCGGCCGACAGCGTCGACCGCGACCTCGTGGCGGCGCTCGCCGATGGTGCGGCGCTCACACTGGAGCTTCGCGTGCGCGTCGACGCATAGCCGAGAAACACATCTTTCAAGCGGCCTACCCGTCACGCCCTGTTACATGGATCTCGTTGAGAAGTATCAGACCGTCTTCGTCCTGCTGGCGATCGTCGTTGGACTCGCAGTCGGGCAGGTCGACGGCGTTCCCACCCTCGCGGATCGGCTGATCCTCCCGTTTTTGATGGTGATGCTGTTCGCTGCGTTCGCCGGAATTCCGCTCTCGCGGCTCCAGTCAGCGTTCGGCAATCGCCGGGTCGTCGGCTCCAGTCTGGTGGTCAACTTCGTCTGGAACCCGCTTTTGGCGGTCGGCCTCGGCGCACTTTTTCTGCGCGACCACCCCGCGCTGTGGGTCGGGCTCGTCATGCTGATGGTGACGCCGTGTACCGACTGGTACCTGATTTTCACCGATATCGCTGACGGCGACGTACCGCTGGCGACCTCACTTTTGCCCTACAATCTCGTCGTTCAACTCCTCTTGCTCCCGGTGTATCTCTACGCCTTTGCGGGGACGCTCGTCGACCTCCCGCTGGCCGTCCTGCTCGAAAGCGTCCTCTTGGTACTCGTGGTGCCGCTCGTCCTCGGCGGCGTGGCTCGCGTTGGTATCACGCGAACGAAGTGGTCGGCGTGGTTCCGCGAGCAGTTCCTCCCGACACTGAGCCCCGTGCAAATCGTCTTTCTGACGCTGGCTATCGGCGCGATGTTCGCCTCGCAGGGCGCGGTGATTCTCGATAACCCTCGCGTGCTCGGACTCATCGCGGTTCCCGTCGTCACCTTCTATGCGATCAATCTCGGTGTCGGCGTCGGTGTGGGTCGACTGCTGTCGTTTTCGTACCGCGAGATGGTGTGTTTCAACAACACGATCCTCTCGCGTAACTCGCCGACTGCGCTGGCGATCGCGGTGGTCGCGTTTCCCAACGAGCCACTGATCCCGCTGGCGCTGGTGATCGGGCCGCTGTTGGAGCTCCCGCTGTTGGGACTCATCGCGCAGGGCCACCTGCTCGTCAGCGAGCGAGGGTGGTGGCCGACCAACGAGGGCCTGTAATCGGTCGACGCTCACACCACCTGTCCGACGAGAGCCGGAGTACCGTTTTTATTCAATCGTCTCCTTTAACTAGCTATGGCAGACGAACCGGCCGAAAACATCAGCGGCGGGGCCGCTGGCGGCGGCCAGCCCGCCTCGTTCGAGCCTGCAACGGCGGGCACACGCGCCGAGTGGGTCGTCGACCGGCTGGGCGAGCTGTACTGGCAGAAAGCCTACGGCGGTCGTGACGCCTTCGAGTGTCTCGTCCGGACGATTCTGAGCCAGAACACGAGCGATAAAGCGAGCCAGCCAGCTCACGACTCGTTGATCGATCGCTACGGCGACAGGGAAGCTGACCTCCTCGGCGCGCTCGCAGCGGCCGAACAGTCGACGCTGGCCGAAACCATCAGCGGAGCTGTCCCATTTCGAGTATTTAAATTTGCTGTGAGTCCATCACATCCAACCGATGGGTACACGAGCAGATAGTACTCCTCGATCTACAGTTGGAGCTGAATTTTACTCGCTACTCGACGCAGTCGATAGCGAGTCTATTGCTGACGACTTCGAGATCGGGACATACACAGCAAAGCATGATTTTGACAATCATCTCAAAACTGCCGTTTTTGAGGGGATTAATCCGTCTGATTCA
>NZ_JAQFWV010000077.1:0-14418 GCF_056175805.1 Halohasta sp. A2
AACTGCCGGATTTGGATGAGTTGTTGCTGTGGGCGTCGCAGAATCCAAATCCCCAGAGGGATCGGCTATGCAGACAGGTTGAATCAGGTGAGTTTGCTTTTGATCGCCACTAAACTAGAACGCATGGGCCCAATCCAAAACAACCAACATAAATGACGGCCGCACAATCAGACTCCGAAACACTCATCGAGACACTTGAGTCAGTCAGTGCCGACACCACCGTCCTCATTGAGTGGCAAGACCCCACTGGCGAGTCCCACCGCACAATCGGGACAATCGAAGCCTGTGATCGGCAGGTGTCTGCCAGAGAGCTCACCACTGAGACACAAACCTTCCTGCTCGAAGCGACAGCCGACCCACGTGGCGTTGCGGTCTCGGAACTTACCGCAACCGCTCTCAAGGGTTGTGGCCGCCTTCGTGATCTCACGTTCCTTCATCACCCCCTCGAAGTACTCCGCATCACCGACGTCGGTGTTGAGATACCCCCGCCGCTTGTTGGGTATACTGGTGAGATGTCGATTACGCCTGTCACCTCGGATCCGTATTCAGACTCGGAGATGACGTTGGATCACGCTCAGTACCAGAGTATCCACATCCACGAACCAGGATTGAAACTGTATGACCCACGACTCTCTCGAGTTCTCAATGCGTCTCTCGGCGAAGCCACCGAAACCACGGTCTTGCTCGAGCCACACGACCATGCGTTCGAACAGCAATGTGAATTCCATGACTGTCGATCCACCGGCCAGTATAGTGCCATCCAACCGACGTATGCCACCGCCGTCGTCGAGACACTCTCTGTACTAGCTTCGACACTCTCAGGGTTGGTTTCGCAGCGAACTGACCTCACCCACCCACTGCGACATCAGATGACGATCGATCTGCAGGGCTTCCAGGCCACCCTCGATGCAATACGGCCGCTACTCGAACGTGTGTCTGTCAGCGCAAGTCCACCCACTGTTGAGTCACCTACAGATGTCCAGTCTGAGAGATACCCGACAGATGCTGCTACCATCCTCATCGAGACGAGCAAGCATCACACCAACACACTCCGTGATGTTGTCGCCAACGATGAGTCGCTCTCAACACGGGAGCGTCGATACATCCTGGCCAGCATCCAGACGATACAGCATCGACTGCGTCGACTTGCCTGTTGGCTATCGCTGGCCCAAGAAAGATCGTCCGCTCAGCAGCTAAAACAGACACAGTCAGCAACAGCAAGACACCGACACGATACACTGCACAGCTCTGAACCACGCACTACAGACCCATACGAGCACCCAAATCGAAGCCACACAATGCGAGAAAACACCCCATCCACACACTCAGTAGACCAGCACGCCCACGACCCCGAAGAACACATCCGGCAGAATGGCCAGTGGCTCGAAGGCGAACTTGTTGCGGCCTTGGATCGCTGGGGATATCTAACTGATCGCCGAGAGACAGCCTACGGCCTCGAAATCGATGTCGTCGCCCGTCGACGCGACACTCAAAAGCGACCAACCGATCGACTCGTCGCCCAGTGCAAAGACTGGCGCGGTCGACCCATCACCCCAGCCGTCTTGTTTCGGTTGTGTATGCTCGGGTTTGCCTGTCGAGCAATGCCGGTGTTGTGCCATACGACGAGGCTGACTGACCGTGCCCGAAAAATCGCCGCTGACTGGGAAGTCCGAGTGCTCTCCGTCGAGGATCTCCATGCCGAGACACTGCCTGCCCCGCAGATCTATCGCTCCGAGCCAACAGATGACAATTCGGAGGCCCAGACGGTCCGCGAGACACGCGATCGCTTGCCGCTGTTGTTCAGTGGCCAGCCCAACACGCCGTTTACGTATGTGCCTGGATTCGAACCAGAGGGGGCAGCACACAAGTATCGAGCCGTCGACGACTCGTGAAGATATACGTTTTCAGGGGTAACACACCACACGGTGCGGTGTGTATGTCACGGCAATCCATTCTGAGTATTTATGACAGTTTCATCCTTCTTTTCGACCGCTGTCCACCACGTCTTCAAGACGGCAATTGTGACACGTTGAGGTGGGTGTCCACTCTCGATACAAGATCGGTTGTGTGCGTTGATATCATTGGGTGGATGAAAATGTCGAACCGGTTTATTTGTAGATTGATTCGCCTCTTCACGACCGAATCTGAATTGCAGTCCTTCTTCTCGATAGTGGTATTTGTAGTCACCATTTTCCCACCACTGAATATCGAAATATGCCCCTTTCTGATGAATTCCTGGCGCGACAGTAACCCGTGCTACTCTGACATCGTTGCCTTGCCACCGTCCGAACTGACCGCCTTTTTGATACTTGTATCGGACCTCGACGAACCCCTTGTCGAGTTGCTTGTGTATCTGCTCTACACTTTGCAAAATCGCTTCTGAATCGATTGGAGCCCCATTGCCCATCCCCATTATTGGATTGTGTGAGGGGTGTCAGCTGGGGTTGTTGCTTGTTCTCCTGTCTGTCTGTGCTCCGCTCGCATTGCAATGACGGTCTGCTGTTTTGCCTCTTTGAAACGGTATGCTGCTTTGAGGTGGCTAAGCTCTCGTTCTGCCGTCCGCCAGTGAGAGACGTCATCGAGCTCATCCTGTTTGAGCTCCCTGTCTGAAATCAAGAGTTCTTCTGGACCGGCCATATCATACTTGCTCTTGTACGCTGCGAGTTCCTGTTTGACTCGCTGGATTTGATCCACTAATGTTTCGCTACCAGCGAGTTGCCTAATCTGTTTGAGAAGGTGCCAATCTGGGTCTCGGGAGTACAACTTTCCGGACTCTGTTTGCTGGCTACTAACGATACCTTCCGCAGCAAGCCCATTAAGCGTCTCTCTCGCCTTCGTTTCTGAGACAAGAGATGTATCTGCGATATCGCTCGCTGATTCCAGACTTGTTGTATTGTTGATCACCGTGCGAATGCGCTCGTTCGCAGTGGTCTTGCTTTTCCACTCTGCGGCTGCGAACTCATCGATGTCCTCAAACTCATCGGCAGCAACAGTGAACGGGTCAATATCATCTACAGTGACCAGTTCGTCCGGTAGTTCTTCTTCGGTGGGGAACTCATTGGGTTCGTCAGGGTACGTCGTCTCTTCGGTCATACACCACTCTACGGCTCTGACACACATATAAATTTCTAACTCAGATATATGGTTTTTGGGCTTTGATCTCGTCGACTTTGCCGATGCCCACTCACGGTGTAGTTGTGACAAATTAAAGTGACTTACAGGAATTGCTATAAGACACAAAGAGCTACATTAGGATACAACTATGCCTGTCCATCTTAACACCCACGAACCCGACGTCGAACTCACGCCCGGGACAGCCAAATCCGACATAATCGCATTCCTCTACGACAACACCGAACTCGGTTTCAAACCCAAAGAACTCGAAGACCACCTCGAACTCCCCCATGGCACCGTCACCACAACGCTCACGCGACTCTACAACGATGGCTTCATCGGGAAAACTCGGGACAGCCACTACCACGCGCTCGATCACCGTGAAGACCTTCACCGGTACGTCGCCAGCCTTGAGCAACTTGAGAGAATGTTCGAAGACAAAGAATACGTAGGAATACCAACGGAAGACGTGGACGAAGACGAGCTTGACGCCGAGATTACCGAGTTGGAAGCCGAGCTAGAGGATGAGTAAATACCCGATAGGGACAATCTGTTGGGCGGTTGACCCAACCGGTGCCCACGAACAACGTCCTGTTGTTATTCTCTCACACGAAAAACACCCATTTAGTTCGATTGATCGACGTCGGTCAGACACGACGACGAGCCTGTCAGTTGACCGTGGACAACAGCTGTCCACGTGAGTGGTGATCAATCACTGGGTGAGCGTTCAATTCGCTCGCCGAATCACAGTCGACAAATAGCGTTCCCCCAATGGACAAGTAGCTGATTAGTATCCATTTTCGGCGATACCCTCCCAATCAACGCTACTCCCTGCCAAATCCTCGTCAGAGTCGACTACTCGTAGTCCCGAACCCACTCGGCGACTTGCTGGCTGTACGTATCATACACCCCAAGGCCTGTTTGGAGCGTCTCGTACACTGTTTCGGGATCGACGTGGCCGTATTCGTGTGCAAGGACGTTTGTAAACTACCCTACCCTCAAGGACTAAGGCGCGTGTGCGCCGAAGGAGTAGGGTAGGGTAGTTTACTCAGATATCGATATCGAACATCGACTACGTGTTGTGCGTGCTGGTCGCGAACACTCGGATTCTGCGTAGGCCCGGTGGTCTGTCTAACGCTGTGGCTCTGGCGTCGTCATGCATTTGAAGAACACTCAGCGAACGCTTATGTAGTGAACGACCAAACAATACCGTACTTATGACAACCATCGTACAATCCAACGACGTACTCGGTGGTGAACCCCGTCTCGAAGGGACACGTGTGAGTGTGTTTGATATTTATGAACTCGTAATCGACGGCGGAAATTCACCTGCAGATATTGCAGATCAACTCGATCGATCACTTGGTGAGATCTACACGGCACTCGCATACTATCATGAGCATCCCGAAGAGATGCGGCAACTTCGCCGTGAACGTGAGGAGCTACAAACTGCACTCGCTGCAAGTGCATTGCAACCCCCCGAACCAGCACAGTGACAGTCAGGTTTTGTACCGATGAGGACGTGCCCAGTGTGTTTATCAATCCAAAACTGAATCGAGTTTCTGAACGATTTTCGCATACATACTGGGTGAACAGTACCATCCCGCTTCTACCATCCCGTCGATCACTGTTCGTGCGTCGTCGACACTGATAACGTTCTGGCTAGCAAGGGACAACACAAGGTACGCAGTGCCTCGTGTCGTGATTCCCTCGGTCGATGCGACGTCGCGTCCATATGTCTCGTCCATCACGGCTACACCGTCGTGTGTGTGTGCACAGGCCAACACAGCGACATCAGCGTCGCTTAGCTTAGGGTT
Source organism: Halohasta sp. A2 (assembly GCF_056175805.1). Lineage (NCBI taxonomy): Archaea > Methanobacteriati > Methanobacteriota > Halobacteria > Halobacteriales > Haloferacaceae > Halohasta > Halohasta sp. A2. The sequence goes on from NZ_JAQFWV010000077.1 coordinate 4,932, forward strand.
GCGTTGTACTCGCGAAAAGAACTCACCGTCGTCCACTGACATCCTACTGAAGAGACCATCCTCGACACTCCGTTCAATACGCCGAGCATCCGGATAGCCGTGTTCGATGCCTGCCTCTACTACTTCGGAATAGACTCGCTTTGGAATAACACACGGTGCTTCGAGGTGTGAGACCAGTGTGAGCTGGTCGACTTTCGCAAGGTAGATGAGTGGCGTTGCATCGAAGACCCACATTCAGAGTGCCTCTAGGTCGTCATCGAGGTGCTCGTCGGCTACCCACGTGATATCGTGGTCTTCAGCCAGCTGCGCAAAATCCCAGACAGACATCTCTACGAGTTCAGCTGCCTTGCTGAACGTCACCTTCCCATCCGATAGTTGTTCGAGTGCCTGTTGTCGACGCCAGTCTTCGAGACTCTCTGAGAGCAGTTTTCGAACTGCTGTACTTCGATCAAGATTTTCGCCTTTGAGATATGCCTCAAGCTCAGTCTCTAACTCGTCGGGCACTCGTGCGGAAATTGTCCCCATGCTGTTTGCTATGTTTGCAATGTATACAAATGCTTCGACGGAGAGAGTTGATCGTAACCCACTACCATCGAAGTTCGAGATCTTCGAAGTCCCAGTCCTCTGGGAGCTGGGTGTCGTGACCACAGGCGGAGATCGTTTCGCGGAGCTGTCGTTCGGTTTCAGGCTCAAACGAGAAAGTGAACTCGCGGTCAAACTCATCGGTGATCTCCCAACCACGGGGGAACAGCGACCAATCAGGTTCTCCCTCAAAATGAGCGAGTCCATCAAGCACGAAGCCGATTTCTTCGGCGGTTTTGATTAGTTCACAGTACAGTGAGACTGCTGTTTGATCAGCATACAGGGCACGTTTTGCTGCGGCTGCGGCCCAGATATCGTTGTCTGGGACAGCACTGAGGATTCGTTCGTCGACATCGATCTCTGAATGTCCAACTGCCCATCCGATGTGATGGGACTCTTCAGCTGCGATTTCGAAGGTTTCGGTGTCGTAGGTCTGTATCGATGCAAGGAACTCAACCGCGTCGACTGGAATGGCATCGACACCATCGGTCAAGCGTGTCCGAATCAGACTACGGGCGACGAGGTTAGCAACGACAGCCGTGGCATCCGAAAGCATGTTATCTGCTCGATGATCGTATGCATCGATCACATCGGTAACAAAGGGCCACCCCGCTGTGCGACAGACATTGTCGATCCGATCGACTACGGGTTCGTAGTAGGTCCAGAAAACGGCCCGATAGCTGTCTCCGTTGTCGTCGATATCGAGTGCCTCTTGCAGTTCCCGTTCGTAGTTGGCAAGCAGACTAACTACTTTGGTCTCGTCGTGACTGTTCTGTGTCGTCTCGAGTAAATCTGTGAACGTCTCATCGACAGTCTCAACTGCGAGGGACTCACGCTCGCGCCGCCGCTGATCACCGCGTTCAGACATCCAGTTGTCGAGATCAAAGGTCGTATCTTCAGCCGATCTGTCGGCTGCACAGTCATGGAGTCGCAGTGCGCTCAATGTCTCGAAGCGCTCATCGCAGTCCGTACAGCTGTGAGGCATACGCTGATATTCGTTAGTAGATTTATAAATGTCATCGCGTCAGATTAATAAATTCACTACAAAAATAACTGTTAAGACAAATGTCCTCAATTAAATACATATGGCTGAACTTCCCCCAAAAGACTCTTCTGGGCCGTCTTCGGCAGTTGTTTTGGCCGCTGGCGAAGGCACCAGACTCCGGCCACTCACCGCAAACAGACCAAAACCGATGTTGCCAGCTGGCACTCGCCCTATTCTTGAACACGTTCTCAACGCCGTCATCGAAGCAGGCGTCGACGAGATTCACCTCGTCGTCGGCTATCGAGCCTCGAGAGTCCGCTCGCATTTCGGTCCGCGTTACCGCAACACGCCAATCGAATACCACACCCAAAACAACCAACTCGGCAGTGGACACGCTCTCTTGGAAGCCCGCGATGGCCCCGAAGGCTCGTTCCTCTTGGTCAACGGCGACCAGGTGATCGACCACCGGATTGTCGAGGCAGTCAAACACACCCACACGGACCAGGCTGCAACGCTGGCCGTTGTCGAAGGCGAACAAGCGCCACAGTACGGTGCGGTCACACTGAAGGGCCAAACAATCACCGACCTCATCGAACAGCCACAGACGGGCGACTACCGGCTGTTCAATGCGGGTGTGTACGCGTTCGACCAGACGATCTTCGAGACGCTCGAGACGCTGGCGCTCGACCGTGGGACACTCCCGCTGACCGACGGTATTAGCCACCTTCTGGAAACCGACCAAACGGTACGTGCCGTCCGTACCGACGAGTTTTGGATGGATGCCACCCACCCGTGGGACCTACTCACACTCTCGCGGGAACTGTTAGTCCGCGGCTGGGTGGACCCCCCAGAGACACACCCAGCCTCAAGCATCTACGTCGACAACACAGCCAACATTCACCCGGATGCAACACTCGTCGGACCGGTAGTCGTCGACCAAGACGCCGTGATCGAAGCGGGCGCCGTAGTCGGACCCAACACCGCCGTTGGTGCGAACGCAACGGTCGGTGCCAACAGCGTTCTCAAAGACGCAGTCGTCGACACCGGAACCACACTCGGTCCAAACTCGACGGCAATCGACTGTGTGACTGGCCAAGATTGCGAGATACACGCCAATCTCACCGTCGCTGGAGGCCCAGCAGACGTCATTCTCAACGAAACCGTCTACAGTAACGTCGATCTCGGTGGCGTTTTGGCAGACAGAGTCACCGTTGGTGGCAATACAACGCTTGAGCCGGGTGCGTTAGTCGGTCCAGATACACAGATTGGCCCCGCCGTCGTCGTACGTGGCACAATCAACGCAAACAGCGAGGTGGTCCGGTAATGTGTGGCATCGTCGGCTGTATTGGACGGGGAGACGAAACACAAGATGTGCTACTCGATGGACTTCGGAGTCTCGAATACCGAGGCTACGATTCGGCTGGTATCGCTTTGGGACCCACAATCGAGGTCGTCCGTCGTTCTGGGGAACTTGAGGAACTCGAAGATGCTCTCACCACCACACCCCCAGCGGGAACGTTTGGGATCGGTCACACACGCTGGAGTACCCACGGGCCGCCGACTGACGCCAACGCCCATCCCCATACTGATGAGACCGGACGGGTCGCGGTTGTCCACAACGGAATTATCGAAAACTACAGTGAGATCAAAGCAGAGCTTGAAGCCCACGGCACATCCTTTACAAGTGAGACCGACACCGAGGTCATCCCACACCTCATTGCCCAAGCCTTAGAGCGTGGTGTCGACCCCGAGACGGCGTTTCACGATACCATCGACCGTCTCGAAGGCAGCTACGCGATCGCCGCCATCATTGAGGGAACTGAGACGATCTTTGCGGCCCGACAGGGCTCGCCACTGGTCGTCGGCGTCGGTGAGACTGCGACCTTCCTTGCAAGCGATGTGCCAGCCTTCGTCGAACACACCCGCGAGGTGGTCTTTCTCGAAGACGGCCACCGAGTCATCGCCACACCCGACGGCTACACCATCCTCGATGGGGACCGCGAACCGGTCGATGTCGCCGTCGAGACGGTCTCATTTACAGCCGACGACACGGGAAAAAGCGGCTATGACCACTACATGCTCAAAGAAATTCATGAGCAGCCTACTTCGCTTCGCCAGTCCTTTTCGGGACGGATCGACGCCCTCGAGGGAACGATCACACTCGAAGAAGTTGAGGCAATCCCACAGCCGGATGCGGTTCAGTTTGTCGCCTGTGGAACCTCCTATCATGCGGCGTTGTATGGCGCGGCCTTGCTTCGAGACCGGGGGGTTCCCGCCGAAGCATATCTCGCCAGCGAGTACGCGCTGTCGCCGCCGCCGCTTTCGTTGGGAACGCTCGTCGTCGGGATCACCCAAAGCGGCGAGACCGCCGACACGCTGGCCGCGCTCAGAAACGCAAACAGTCGCGGGGTCAGCACGCTCGCGTTGACCAACACGGTCAACTCGACGGCCGCCCGCGAGTGCGATCACGCCGTCTACATCCGTGCGGGCCCAGAGATTGGGGTGGCGGCGACCAAGACGTTTTCTTCACAGCTTGTGGGATGTACCCTCTTAGTCGAGGAACTGGTCGACACATCGTCTGATCTCCGCCCGTTGATCGAGTCGCTTAGAGACCTTCCAGGCGATGTTCAAGAAGTACTGGATACCTCCCGGGCCCACTCGTTGGTCGAGGAGTACGCCGACAGCGAAGCTTACTTTTTCATCGGTCGTGGAACCAACGTCTCGGTCGCGCTCGAAGGTGCACTCAAATGCAAGGAGATCAGCTACGAACACGCCGAGGGATTTCCAGCAGGCGAACTCAAACACGGCCCGCTCGCGTTGGTCACTTCCAAAACACCTGTGTTTGCGGTCCTCACCGGCGACGACGAACGCGCCCAAAAGACACTCGGCAATATCAAAGAAGTCCAAGCCCGCGGTGCGCCCGTCATTGCGGTGACTGATGGGCACTCCGATGCCACAGAGATCGCCGACGAAACGCTGGAGATCCCCGAAACCAACGAGCGTGTGGCACCGATTCTTGCGAACGTCCAACTCCAGTTGTTCTCGTATTATTTGGCCGACGCGCTGGGTCGACCGATCGACAAGCCACGCAACCTCGCGAAAAGTGTCACGGTCGAATAATCGTCTCAACTATGTGTCTGGGTGAGGTGGCTCATACTACGGAACACATAGCCGACGTCGGTCCTTGGATTTCATCCTAACGCTTCGAGCGTCTCAAGCCGTGAAATCCGCCATGCTACAATAGCAGCCGAGAGGGTTCCAACCACGGTTGCAATCCCAAAACCGACAACTAACATCTCAGTCGGCACTTGCACGAGCCCCTCGAATCCGACGAGTCTCTCGGCAACCTGGTTGAGAAGTCCAGCCAACGGCGGCGTAAGTCCAACACCAAAAATCCCACCAGCGATCCCGATGACCAGCCCCTGGCCAGCGATGAGCCTGACGAGCGTCGATTGTGACATGCCTGTGGCCTGTAATGCGGCTAACGTTTCGCGCTGTTGATACACCACGAGTCCCAATAGGTTCGTCGTCAGCGCCAGCCCCGCAATAAACGAAAGAACAACCAAGGTAACCCCACCGGCTAACACGAGGGCTTGATTCTGTACAACCGATTCCAACTGCTCTTGGTTACTCCGAACGGTATACTCCGGATACTCGTCTTGAATCCGCTGTTGGACGGCCTCAATATCTGCGCCATCCTCCGCCGTAACGGTGATAAACGTCGCCGAATCCCTGTTTGTCGTCCCCGTCACGGTTTGCAACTCACTGAGCGGCATCGTCACTGTTGGCGTGCCGACGAACTGTGAGAACGTATCGGTCACCCCGACGACGGTGAATTCATTCGATCGCGCACTCGAAAGTGTTCCACCAATATACAGTGTGTCACCGACTTCAACGTCATAGTCCTCGGCGGTTTCGGTATCGATCATCACCTCATGGCTCATTGATCCATTGTAGTTTCCATCGGCATAGTGGCCAGCCGACGATGGAAATGCCTCTCCTTCAGCTATCGAGACCGAAGAGCCCGAACCGGTGACGCCGGTCCCGATTATCGTCGAAAAATCGTCTGTGCTGTCGCTTACGTAAATCGTTTGGAATCCGATCGGAACCGCATTTTTTACCCCCTCTATTTCTTCAATCTCCGTATCAACTTCATGGGCATCATATAGCGTGTTTTCGAACCCTCCACTCGATGCCGACAGTCCGACGGGACCACTACTGACCCAGAGATCGCGGTCCGCAGAATCGAGCTGGGATTCGCCTGTCTCGAAGACACCAGCTCCCACCCCCGCAAGCAGCGTCGTCGACAACACCGCCAGTATGATCCCAATGATCGCAAACGTGGTTCGCAGACGGTTGCGCGTTAGCTGTGCGACGACGATCCCGGCGGTCGCCCGAGTTCGCCGAGCCCACTGCAAGAGACTCACTGGCCCACCTCCGAAGCCTGTCCGACACGAGACAACAACAGTGCCAAATACGGCAGCACAAACAGACCGATGACCCCCGAAATCACAAACCCGAAGGCGATCACAAGTGGATCAGCTGATGCGACATCACCACTAGTTAACGTCTGGCGAGCGACGATATTTGTCAGCCGAATCCCACCTAGCCCGAGGATTACGCCGATGACACCCCCAACCGCCGTAATCATGAGGATCTCACCAGCCAACAATCCGAATCGCGTCCGTCGTGAAACCCCGATGGCCGCAAGGGTAGCGAGTTTTCCACGATCGGCGGCCACCGACAGCCCGGTTGTCGTCATCACAAACAACGTTCCGATGACGATTGCGATGATGGCTGCAGTAATCGACAACGCAAGAGGAAGTTCTTCATCAAAGACTGCTTGTGCGTTGAGCCCTGCCCGCGTCGAGACCTCAGATCGCGGATACAACTCGGCTAACGTCGGCTCAATATCCGGGTCAGTCGAACTGACGACAATCTGTCCGGCCTCGTCGTTACTATCGCTTCCCGTAATCGCCTGCAGTTCGCTCAACTGCATTACAGCGATTGGAAACTGGCTTCCTGACTGTTCGGCCTCACCGACATTAGTAACCGAAAAGTTCCGCTCTGCACCGGCCTGTGGGCGTGTTACATTCACCCGGTCGCCTTCGTTTGCTGACAACAGCTCTGCAGCACCCGACGATAGTACGACCTCGCCGGTCCACGTTTCATTGCTATAGTATGGGTCGCCAGCTGTGAGCCCCTCGGTCGTCGTATCGGCAATTTCGTCGAACTCTGAGTGGCCGACGATCCCAACTGCCAGTATGTACTCTCCCTCCCCCGACTCAGTTTCGAGACGGATTGGTTGTTGCAACACTGGCGAGGCATACTCAATCGACTCCGATTCTGAGAGCTCTGCAGCCGTTGGATGCACCGAACCAAACTTGGTGGTTTCGGCTTCAACGAGGGCGGATGAACTGCCATCCGTTTCGGGCGTAATCCAGTAATCAACGTTCTCGCTGTAGACCGTCGATTGGGTTGCGATCCCGACACCGATACCGGTGACGACGACCATAAGACCGACCGCAAGAGCGACGCCCCCAACGCTCAGCCATGTGCGGCCGGGGGCCGTTTGTGTCGCCCGGACATACATGCGTCGGAGACTGACGCCGAAGAGTCCGCGTAGCCGCAGCAACAGACGTAGTATGTTCATTCGTTGTCCCCGTTGTTCGTCGGTGCTGACTGTTGGGGTGGGTTGCTTTCTTCAGGTCTTTCGGCCCCAGAGAGTTCTTCTATCTCTTCGATCCGGCCGTCGCGCATCCGAACGAGTCGGTCAGCTATCGCCAACGTCGGTTCGTCGTGTGAGGCGATCACGACGGCGGCATCGAATTCGGTTGCAACTGCCCGAAACCGTGAGAGTACACGTTCGCCGGTTTGGGTATCGAGTTCGCCGGTCGGCTCATCGGCGATGATGAGATCCGGTTCGGTCACCAACGCCCGTGCAATTGCGACACGTTGTTGTTCGCCGCCGCTGAGCTGTGTCGGTCGGTGTGTGATACGGTCGCCAAGCCCCATCGCCTCTAAGAGTTCGGTCGCCCGTTGGCGTCGTTCGCCTTTCGGTCGACCGAGTTCGACAAGCGGCAGGGCGACGTTGGCACGCGCCGACAGCGAGTCGAGTAAATGAAAGTGCTGAAAGACAATCCCGACGTGATCGAGTCGGTGGCGAGTTCGAGCCCGCTCTGAGAGCGAACTCAGATCGGTCCCGTCGAACGAGACGGTTCCTGTCGTCGGCGTATCGAGACCTGCTAACAGATGCAACAATGTTGATTTCCCGCTCCCACTTGGTCCCGCACAGCCGACGATTTCGCCGCGGAGGATCTGTAGATCAATATCCGAAAGCGCAGTGACTGTCGGCACATCGGAATCGTTCCTACTAAACCAGCGACTTCGATTCCCACCGAGTTTGTAGGACCGACTGAGATTCTTACAGCGGATAAGTGGAGCTTGTGACATACGAATTCGATTAGTTATCATTCATAACGACTGTCGCAGATGAAAGTGTTTCGACACTGGCTGGTCGGCTACAAACGGAGAAGAGAGTGATCAGATCAGTGTCAATCGGCTGGCTCTGTGCGTGTGGTATCTATCTCGGGGGAGGTAGACTCTTTCGACGCGGCTGATTGCGGGTTCGGAAGTTCATTGACGATTTTTTCGATACTGCGGTCAGGCAGCTGATTGCGGAGTCGACAAATGATCTCACGGGCCTCGGCTAATTCAACTTCACTGAGTGCCTGCATGAGCGTGATTGCGCGGTCGACCTTCGTCCGTTGCCACGACTCCTCGCGAGATTCGTAGGTACGAATCGCTCGGAGAAAATCGACTTTCGAGAACTCCGGCCAGTATGGCGCACAAAAATAGACGGCCGCCTCGTTGCCGTTGGCATGCCACGGCAGGAAGTTCGAGGTGCGCTCGTCGCCGCCCGTGCGGATAATAAGATCGACATCCCGAATCGGCCGGCGGTAGAGATGGGCCTCGATCGTTTCGACATCGATCTCTTCGGGTACGAGCTTTCCCGCGTCGACGGCGGCAGTCACATCGTGAGCCGCACGAAGCAGTTCGTTGCGTCCCCCATAGGCCAAGGCGACGTTGAGCTCGAATCCGTCGTAGCCTTCCGTTCGGGTTTCGGCGTAGGCGATTGCCTCCTGAACACGTTCGGGAAGCCGTTCGATCTCACCGATAGCCCGAATACAGACCTCCGCATCGTGTACTCGCTTGCTGTCGGCAAGTTCGTACAACTTTGATTCTATTATATCGAACAGGGGTTCGCGCTCCTCGGGCGGCCGGTTGAAGTTCTCGGTCGAAAACGCATACAGCGTTAGCTCCGCAATATCGAGTTCCTCACACCAATTGAGTACCTGTTCGGAAGTGCTCGCACCCGCACGGTGGCCTTCGGGCGTTTTGGCGCCCTGTTTGCGAGCATACCGGCGGTTTCCGTCTTGGATAATCCCGACGTGTGTCGGCCCGTCGCCGATTTCACGGCGGAGTACATGCTCGTATGCCCGCTGTAGTTGCCGACGCAACCACGAATACATCTACCTATGACTGTTTTTTGTGGCTATAATATTCTTGCTCATACAGTTTCAGTAACCAGTGGTGCAGATCAAATTTACACTATACCCTCAAAACCCGGACGGTTGTCTGGAAAGACACACCCACCACTGTTTCAGCAGTTTAGATCCAATGTCGGTCTGCTCATTGGTTGGTAGAGATACTGACCCTATTTAACTGGAATTAGGTGCTAAGTCCCCTTCCTCAAGGAGCAACGCAGAGAGCGAAGCGACCGAGTAGCGTTAACGAGAGCTTGAGTGGTCTGCGCTATGTTTGAATCTACGGAGCGCGTATAGGCGCTAATGAAGGCTTCTCGTCGGACCAAGTTGGTGAAACATCTGTCGGAAAAAGAGCTTGATGACGCGATCAATG
>NZ_JAQFWV010000078.1:0-13702 GCF_056175805.1 Halohasta sp. A2
GAGAATCAAGAGCATTTCAAACAGTTTGTCACTGACACATTCTTAGATCTCTCTCAACGTCTTGGATTTGCGAATGGTTGGATCAAAAAGTTCCTCACCGATATTCAAAAGTTACGCTGACCACTCACGCCGTGCGTGCGCGATCTTGTTATCGTGAGTTTCGTGAAATTATTCTGATGTGTGCGGTCTACAAAATCAAGCGAGCCGTAAAAGCATGAAATCAACCGCCGTCTGCCAATTCACCAGAGCAAACATATTCAATGCTGAATATCGCAGTCCCATTGAGAGAATCAGTCGATTATTAATGACAATTTTTGGAATTTAAAATAAGTGTGATTTCTCACTATTTCTACTCATTGATTAATTTTTGAAAATTTAATTTGGCAGTTTTCTCATATCCAATAACTTTTAGAGTGAAAGTGTAATATTTATCATTGGCGCACTATACTCCCCAAATGGCTTGGTCAGCCAATACATCTCATCAACAGATGAGCAATAAGCTGTAGATCCTATCATTCTCAGCTTATTGAATACTTTTTACCCAGATGGTGTTAATAGGAGAATTTATTTAATTTTCGTGCGTAGATTATGTTCACAATCGGAGTTGAATTGTGGCTGAAAATGTGGTGTGAAAATAATACGGGGTCGGTTCCGGAGGTGAAGGTGGACGAAGGGAGGCATGACACCGTTGAATATGCTCCTGGAAGTGGTTTACCCCGCAAACACCGGGATTTCCGTTGTATTACGGCTTGTTTCGCTCACTCAAGCGGCTTGATTTGTGAGAAAGGGGTCGATGTTTGGGCGCAGAAAGGTGTCAGTGGTGGCCGACTGAACGTTCGATGATTGATACGCTTTCCAGGCCCGATAGCTCATCAAGAACACTGTCCAGATGCTTTGTGCCGCTTCCTTCGAGCCCTATTATCATTGGAGTCCGATTCGGTTGATCAGAGGACCTCTGCCGTGCGCGTTCGAGCACATCGAGTTCGGCCCCAGCCGAACTGATGGTCTCGACGATATCAGCAACGGCTCTTGGCCAGTTAGCAACTAATAGACGGGCCTCAACATACCGGCCGAGTTCGCAAAGACCAGTCTGGGTCAACTCAGCGTGATCCGTGAGGTTTGTATTCCCTCCAGAAATCACGACTACGACGTTCTGGTTTTCGAGCTCGAGGGAGGTGGTATCAGAAATCGCAGCCGCAAGCGGTGCTGCCCCAGCACTTTCGGCAACGATATTCGTTCGTTCAGCTAGGAGCGTGACTGCAACTGCGATTTGACGATCAGTGACACTGACGATGTCATCAACGACTTGGCGAGCAGTTGCAAACGTCGTGTCGAGCATTCTGGTATCGGCGATTCCCTCAGCGATTGTGTCGACGTCGTCGAGTTCGTAGATTTCGTTACGATCCAGCGACGGTTTTGCGTGGGCTGCTCCTTCGGGTTGCACTCCGATCACACGAATGTCAGGGTCATTCGATTTCAACACAGTACCGATACCCGAAATAAGCCCTCCCCCACCGATCGCCACGAACACTGTATCGATTTCTGGATACTGCTCAAGTAATTCGAGCCCGATTGTTCCCTGTCCTGCAATGATTTCCGTATCATTAAACGGATGGACAAACGTCTGCCCTGTTTCCGAAGCCAATTCAACTGCATACTCATATGATCGCTCGTAAATATCGCCCTCAACGACGACCTCTGCACCATACCCCCGAGTCGCTTCAATTTTCGCGGCGGGTGTCACCTCTGGTACAATAATAGTGGTATCGATCCCGAGGATAGATCCAGCAAGTGCGACACCTTGAGCATGGTTGCCTGCGCTCGAAGTGATCACGCCTGCCTGACGCTCCTCGTGGCTGAGTTGAGACATCTTGTTGTATGCTCCCCGAATCTTGAACGAACCGGTTCGCTGGAACGTCTCGAGTTTCAGGCCGATAGAGGTTGCACCGCTCAACTCTGCAAAGGTTCGTGACGTATCAAGTGGGGTATGATTGACGATCCCGTCGATCCGGGTGCGGGCCTGCTCGATGTCTTCGGGGGAGACAGGTGGTTTATTTGATGAACTATCCTCTCCCATTGCAGGCTCCGAGTTCGAACTCGATTCTCCGTTCATTATACATTTGTTCGCGTAACGGGGTGCTGATGTTCGAGTTCTCGAATCGTATTGACGAGAACGTCGACACCGTGTTTGAGACTATCCTCGTCAATATCGAATGTCGGCGTATGGTGGCTCGTTGGATGGTCGGTCCCCACAATCAGGTAGGTTGCGAGTCCTCCAGTTTCCTTAACACGCTCCATTAGGAATGTTGCGTCTTCGCTTGCACCGAAGTCTGCACTTCGGTGTACGGTATTGATCCCGTCGACTTCCGTTGCAACCCCGTATACGATATCCTGGAGTTCAGGGTCGCTATCCGAGCGCGGTGACTCGCTCACGACGTCCACAGTTGCCTGACAGTCGTGCATCTGTGCTGCCGACTGAATGATTCGATCTAGTTTCGTTTTCATGTATTCCATCAGTTCGGTCGTTTCACCACGTGCTTCGGCTTCCATGTGTGCGTGCTCAGCGATAATATTACTCGCGCTGCCAGCCTCGGCATAGCCGATATTCATCCGGGTTGCCCCGTTGCGATGGCGAGGAATAGCGTATGCGTTCTCGATTGCCGTTGCCATTGCATGCATGGCGTTTTTTCCCTCGTTGGGAGCCTTTCCTGCATGTGCCGAGGCCCCTTCAATGGTCGCATCAATGTGGCACATTGCAAGCGGTTTCTCGATTCCTGCCACGACTTTGCCCGTTGGATGGTCGAGTCCAACGTGAACTGCGAGGAGGTAATCAAGCGAATCAGCGAACTGGCTGTTTGCCATTGCATAGCCACCACCGCTGGTCTCTTCTGCTGGCTGGAAAAACACGACTAACCGTCCTGCAAAATCACTCTCTTTGATCGCCTCAAGAACAGCTAGCCCCCACGTCATATGTGTATCGTGGCCGCAGGCATGCATCGTGCCATCAATTTCAGAGCGAAACCCTTCGGTGGCCGGGTCGTGGGTCTCTTGGGTCGACTCATTAATAAACAACCCATCGATGTCGACACGAAGCCCGATTGCAGGTCCATCACCCTGGTCAAGCACTGCAACAGCACCGGTATTACCGCCAGTCATACGTTCAAGCAGGGATTCGTCTGCTCCTCGTTCGCGTGCACGTCCGATCCATGGCTCAAGATCAGCATCGGGTACAGCCATCCTGTCACTGGGATCGTAGGCATCGGGTCCGACCGCAAGCTCATCGACGCCAATGGCACGAATCTCTTCGACAATACGGGCGGTGGTATAGAACTCGCGCCAAGCAGGCTCTGGGTGGCGATGCAAGTTACGCCGAAGCGTAACAAGCCGGTCACGAACTGGTTCATGCATGTGGATTACTGTCACTCCCACCCACTTAATTGTACACAATCACTGTAGACACCGAATACACAAAAAAGATAAGAGAGTCGATGACAATCTTCGGCCAATACAATGAGCATGGATCCGGATATCGTTGTCCTCAGAGAAGGGACAGAAGGACTGTCAATGGAATCGTATGCTGAGATACTCCGAGAGCAACTGTCAGATCAGACTGTCGCGCTCGCTCGAACGCCGAAACAAGAGCGGAAACTTGTTCCGAAAGCGCGTGTCGTGACCGGAATCACGATCGACGAGAAGCTCTTAACGCAGGCAGACCGTCTTGAATTGTTTGCTTGTACGTTCGCCGGGACTGATCACATTCCAATGGATACACTGGCCGACTACGGTGTCATGGTAACAAATGCAGGCGGTATTCATGCACCAGGCATTGCTGAACAGTCCATCGCGAATATGCTCATCTTTGCACGGAATCTCCACGAGGGCTGGCGACGCAAATCGAATGGCGAGTGGCGTCACTTCCAGTCGTTTGAATTTACAGATAGTACGGTGACGATCATCGGTCTCGGTTCAATCGGTCAGGAGATCGTCCAACGGCTCGACGGGTTCGATGTAGAGACGATCGGGATTCGCTATACTCCATCGAAAGGCGGACCGACTGACGAAGTCCTTGGGTTCGACGAAGAGGACATCCACGAGGCACTCGCACGGAGCGATTATGTCGTGCTTGCCTGTCCACTGAATGATCTGACTCGTGGCCTCATAAGCGACCGAGAGCTAGCGACGCTCCCTGAAACCTCCGTAATCGTCAACGCTGCTCGGGGGGGACTTGTCGACACTGATGCGCTCGTCTCTGCCTTACAGTTCAACGGCATCCGGGGTGCCGCACTCGACGTCACCGATCCAGAACCTTTGCCAAATGATCACGATCTCTGGGATCTCGAAAACTGTCTCATCACACCCCACACAGGTGGTCACACACCGAAGCATTGGGACCGACTTGCCGACATCGTCACACACAACCTACAAGAACTCGACTCGGGCGAGCAGGGGAACCTCAAAAACGTCGTCTATCGCCCGGATGCAAACTAACCAGATAAATGGCAACTGACAATTCTGATTTGACGACCGATCAGGACGATCAGTCATCGGTCTCGAACACAACGAGGGGTACGTTGTCGCATGACGCTTCAAAGGGCCCTGGGGAGGACTCTCGGGCGGCGTACAGCTATACTGGGGGTGGTATCGATTCGTCTGACCTTGTCTCGGCGCTCAGCGAGCGTATTGATGGGGAAGTTCGGTTCGATGAGTATTCTCGTCAGCTGTACGCAACTGATGCAAGCGCCTATGAGAGACTCCCGATTGGCGTTGTTCTCCCACAGTCGACGACGGATGTTGCGAAGGTGGTCGAGTACTGTGCGACAAAGGGTATACCTGTTCTGCCACGCGGCGGCGGCACGAGCCTCGCTGGGCAAGCAGTCAACGAAGCGGTTGTCCTCGATTTTACGGCCCATATGGATGGGGTCCAGTCCGTCGATCACGATACCCAACAGGCAACCGTTCAAGCGGGCACAGTTCTCGCAGACCTGAACAGCGAACTCGAACCGTATGAGTTGAAGTTCCCACCGGATCCCGCCGCAGGGAATCGAAGTACAATCGGCGGTGCAATCGGAAACAATTCTACAGGTGCACATTCGTTGCAGTACGGCAAAACTGACGCCTACATTGAATCCTGTGAAGTCGTCCTCGCAGACGGCACCGTCGAACAGTTCGGCGAAACAACGATCGGCGAACTTCGTTCGAGAGCCGATCCGGACGGGACCACAGTCGACCGAATTTACGAGATTCTACGCCGGGTCGTCGACGAGGAAGTCGACACGATCGAAGCAGTGTTTCCGCAACTCAAACGTAACGTCTCAGGCTACAACCTCGACCGACTCGTTGCTGAGGCCTACGGAGAGCCCGATGCCTTTGATGAGAGCACTGATCAGAAGGTCGTAACCGAGGAGAAACCCGATTCCGAGACACCGATCAACCTTGCTCGAGTCTTTGCTGGCAGTGAGGGGACGCTTGGAATCATCACGGAAGCGACTGTGTATTTAAAACTCGTCCCGCAGACGACTGCGGTAGCGTTGTTGACCTACAACGATTTACTCGAGGCGATGGCCGATGTCGACACCATCGTCCGACGCCACGATCCTGCAGCTATCGAAGCCATCGATGACGTCTTGATCGAACTCGCGGAGAACACAGACGAGTTCCATGCAGTTACCGAACAGCTCCCTCCGGGAACTGAGACGGCACTGCTTGTGGAGTTCTACGCCGAAAGCGACGAGCATGGTCGACAGCAGGTTGCTGACCTCATCGCTGACCGACTCCCTAATGGAACGTCGACAGAGGTTACCGACGGTGGGGCTGATTCGATGGCTGTCGATGCCGAGGACGATCCAGTTCGTGCCTTTGACGTCCTTGAAGCGCACGACCAGGCCGGTATTGCTGAGATTTGGAAACTACGCAAGAGTGCGGCACCTATTCTCTTATCGCGAACCTCCGATGCAAAGCATATCTCGTTTATCGAGGACACGGCAGTCCCAACGGAATCCCTCGCAGATTATGTAGCAGAGTTTCAGGCCGTACTGGAGGATCATGATACGTTCGCGAGTTTCTATGCTCACGCTGGGCCAGGCTGTATGCACATGCGCCCCCTAGTCGACACAAAGAGCCCAGCTGGACTGAATCAGTTCGAGGCGATTTCAGATGCCGTTACCGACCTTGTCACCAAGTATGGCGGGAGCGTCTCTGGAGAACACGGCGATGGTCGAGCTCGAACCCAGTGGAATGAAAAACTCTACGGCGAGGAGGTCTGGACTCTCTTCCGAGAACTGAAGACGGTGTTCGACCCAGACTGGCTGCTCAACCCCGGAAACGTCTGTGGTGACCACCGTATGACCGAATACCTCCGCTTTTCACCACAGTACGAATTTGAGGCAGGGTTCGAGCCCGCACTTGAGTGGGATATCGACAACGGCATGCAGGGCATGGTCGAACTCTGCCACGGCTGTGGTGGCTGTCGCGGCGATCAAGAGACAACGGGTGGCGTGATGTGTCCGACCTACCGTGCAGCAGACGAAGAGAGCCTGAGCACCCGCGGACGGGCAAACATGTTGCGGAGTGCAATGAACGGAACACTCGATGCCGACGCCACTGACACGGAGTTTCTCACCGAGGTACTGGATCTCTGTATCGGGTGTAAAGGCTGTGCCCGAGACTGCCCGAGTGAAGTCGACATGGCAAAACTCAAAACCGAAGTTGAGCACGCGAATCATCAGGAGAACGGAGCAGGGCTTCGTGCTCGGCTGTTCGCAAACATCGACCGGCTAAACGCTCTCGGCTCAGCACTCGCACCTGTTTCGAACTGGGCAACCTCAGTGCCAGGTGCCTCTCTCATTGCTGAAAAGACGGTTGGCATTGCCCGAGAACGCGACCTCCCATCCTTTGCGGGCGAGAGTTTCGAAGACTGGTTCGAACGCCGTGGCTCTCGCCTATCGCTCGAAGAGGGAGATCGGAAAGTCCTGTTGTTCCCCGATACATACACGAACTACAACCATCCCCAAGCAGGAAAAGCCGCCGTGGAGGTTCTTGAAAAAGCTGGGGTCCATGTTGAGACGCCTGAGGGAGTGGTGTCGACGGGCCGCCCAGCACACTCAAAGGGCTTTCTCGACATCTCGCGTGAGCGAGCCCGGACGAACGTGACAGCACTCACACCGTACATCGAGGATGGGTGGGACATCGTCTTGATCGAGCCGTCGGATGCAGTGATGTTCCAGTCGGACTATCTCGACCTGCTCACCGGGCGGGATGTCGAACGCGTCGCAGCCAACACCTATGGCATCATGGAGTATCTCGAGCAGTTCGAGCTGGCTTCGGAACTGCCAGTAGCCGACACTGAGGAGCGACTGACTTACCACGGTCATTGTCACCAGAAAGCAACAAAAAAGGATGGATATGCGGCCCGAATCCTCGAGACAGTCGGATACGAGGTCGACAAACTGGATTCGGGCTGTTGTGGCATGGCCGGATCCTTTGGTTATGAAGCCGAACACTACTCGTTGAGTCGAAAAATCGGAGAGATTCTGTTCGATCAGGTCGAAAAGAGCGATGGCGAGACCGTTGTCGCACCCGGTGCATCTTGTCGAACACAACTGTCGGCGTACGAGGGATGTGAAGATCCGCCCCATCCGATCGAGACGGTTGCTTCGGTGCTCTCTTCGTAAGGATCTATTTTAGGTACCAATCGCAATGCGGTACGGGAATTCCCAATGTCGTCAGGCTACAGTTTCGGGCGTGATGCCTGAATGATGTATTTACGACGTAAACAGTCTCCGTGGGAAGTCAGCGAGCGTTTCGACACCCGTGCTGGTGACACGGAACGTCTCGCTAATTTCCATTCCAACCGCTTCCGTCCAGATGCCGGGGATCATGTGAAAGGTCATGTTCTCCTCAAGCACAGTCTCGTCGCCGGGACGGATGCTGGCAGTGTGTTCGCCCCAGTCCGGTGGATACCCGAGGCCCATCGAGTAGCCGATCCGATCTTCCTTCTCGAGACCGTACTGTGCGATCGTCTCACGCCACGCCCGTTCGACGGTTTGACAGGTGACGCCGGGTTTGACAACATCGAGCGCAGCGTCGATCCCCTCGATAACAATCTCGGCAGTTCGTTCGAGTTCTTCCGGCGGATCGCCGACGAATGTCGTCCGGGCAAGCGGTGAGTGATACCGGTGTCGACATCCCGAAAGCTCGATAATGACCGGATCTCCCCTTTCAAACGGCCGGTCAGTCCAAGTCAGATGCGGTGTGTCGGTGTGTTCGCCCGACGGCATCAACGGCACAATAGCGGGGTAGTCGCCGCCGTAGTCATCAGTTCCTGTAATGAGGGCGTCGTAGATCGCGGCTGCCGCCTCGTACTCGGGGACGCCTGCTTCGATTGTTTCGAGTCCTGCTTGCATCGCGTTCTCGGAAATACGCGCCGCCTCGCGCATGTACTCGATTTCTCGTTCCGACTTCTTGATTCGAATCCAGCCCACGAGTTGCGTCGCATCTTCGAAATCGGCATCTGGAAGGTCCTGCTGGAGCCGAACGTAGGACTTCGCAGTAAAATAGGCGGCATCCATTTCGAGGCCGATTAGACCATCTGCAACCTCGAGTTCATCGAGCACACCGGCGATGTAATCCATCGGGTGAAGGTCATGCGGCGAGTGAACGTGATCATCACTGTACGACAGGATGTTCGACTCGGAAAGGTACGTTGTTGCACGTGCACCGGCAGCATCCATCTCCCGGCCGACCCAGACCGGTTCTTCGTGCTTGCGGGTGATGACGACAGCCTGATGAACATAAAATGACCACCCGTCGTAGCCCGTGAGGTAGTTCATATTCGCCGGATCAGAAATAACGATTGCATCGAGATTTCGCTCGTGTAACTGCTCTCTCGCTCGACCAACACGGCGTTCGTACTCGGATTTGTCGAAGATGGTTCGTGACATGATAACAGGGTCTATACGAAGAGTGTTGTACAGCAGTATGAAAAGTTTTTCGTGTATACTGAATACAGATATCGTTTATATTTGGGTAAAATCCACTTCGAACTTCGGATCGCTATTCAGCAATTGTGTATACAGGATATGCTTATTGTGGATAAACTATTTATCACTGTTCGCCTTGTCTTCACGTATGACAGCAGGACCGCCGATAGAAGCGTTACATTATGATGATGCACCAGATGTTGGGTCTGTCCCTGGGCCGCAGTCACAAACCCTTCTACAAAAACAACGGGAGATCGATAGCAGTGCGGTCGCCTATCCCAAAGATATCCCTGTTGCTTTCGAAGAGGGGCGTGGTGCCACTGTCCGCGACGTTGATGGAAACACATACATCGATATGTTTGCTGGCATCGGCGTCCTCAACGTTGGTCACGCAAATCCATACGTTCTCGAGGCTGTCCACGAACAGGCGGACAAATTAGTCCACACGGTCGATTTTCCGACCGAAGCACGCTTGGAACTGATCGAGAAACTTGACGAAATCGCACCAAAGGGACTGCAAGGAAACAATAGGGTTGTGTTCGGCGGGCCGACTGGCAGCGACGCAGTTGAGGCTTCGATCAAACTTGCGAAACACAATACTGGTGGTGATGGGCTGATCGCTTTCCGTGGTTCGTATCACGGAGCGACGCCAGGGGCAATGGCGCTCACTTCCAACAAGAGTTTCAAAAGCGATTACACGCCGTTAATCCCTGAGGTAACCCACGTCCGCTATCCAAATGCGTCCGCAACTATCGAATCGGCTACTGCATCATCGATTTGCTCCCAACCTGCCTCAGAATGTTGTGGCTCGATTTCGTGTGCTCGGGCTCTCGAAGAGGTACAGGCGATTCTTGAGGATCCATACAGCGGATTTACGAACCCGGCTGGGATCTTTGTCGAACCTATTCAAGGTGAAGGTGGCGTGATTGTACCTCCAGAGGGGTTCCTCAAGGGGTTACGTGATCTTGCTGACGATAACGGTATTCCGCTGATGTTCGATGAGATTCAGAGTGGACTCGGTCGGACTGGACAGTGGTGGGCCAGTGATTGGCATGGTGTCTCACCGGACATCATGACCACGGCGAAGGCGCTCGGTGGTGTCGGCTTCCCATTGTCGGCAACCATCTATCACGAGGATCTTGATACGTGGGGGCCCGGTGGTCACGCTGGAACCTACCGTGGGCATGTCGTCGGTATGCGTGCCGGTACTCGTGCTATTGAATACATACAAGAACACGACCTTCTTGCTCACGCTCGGGAGCTCGGTAAGCACATTCGCAGTCGATTGCGTGAGGCCAGTGAAGCAACCAACTGTATCGTCGATGTCAGGGGGAGAGGACTGTTCATCGCAACCGAATTTGTTGACGAAACAGGCCAGCCTGACGGCGAGGCCGTCGATATGATCCAACAGTACTGTTTCGAACATGGTGTGCTCGTCTGGACGGCTGGCCGCTACGGTCACGTCCTGCGATTGCTTCCACCGCTTGTCCTCACTCAAGAGTTGGCTGACACTGCTATCGATGTGATTATTGACGCAATCGATCATGCCACGGCCACGGCGACAACAGTCTAAATCTTTCTATCCCTACGAGACCATTCTAAACATCATAGATCGATATTCACGCTTCAGGTGCGCCAAGGACGATGAACGGCCAACCAATGTTGCATGGCGGTATCACAGCTTTTCGATGAGTTTTGAGTCGACGTTGAGATGGCAGACCTAACTGGCTTACTCTATCAATCGATGGGGAGGTTTAATTCCACAGTAGTATTCCCGTCTATTTATCATTCCAAAACCGGTCTCACGGTCGATATTGCATTCGGAAATATTGAATATATTTATATAAGAATTCATTTGGGCATTTCCTTAGATAAAAAGTGCCGTGTCGACTATTATTAAGTGATCAGTATGCATTTAACTAACATCGATGGCCCACGACGTACGAGACCGATTATATGAGATCCGACGGGAGGTTCACCGCCGGCCAGAACCAGGCTGGTGTGAGTTTCAGACAACCGCACTTATCGTCGAAGAGCTCAATGGAATCGGTGTCAACGAGATAGCAGTGGGCTGTGAAGCACTTTCGGCGAACGCGCGCATGGCCGTTCCAGACTCTGAAGAGATCACACCATGGCTCGAACGTGCCCGTACTGCTGGTGTTCGCGAGGATATTCTCAACCGAACTGCAGACGGCCATACGGGTGTTGTTGCAGTGGTTGAGCAGGGCGAAGGGCCGACAGTGGGCCTTCGTGTCGACCTTGATGCGACTGCGATGGAAGAATCAACAGAAGCCAACCACAGACCGACAGCAGAGGGCTTTCGGTCTATACATGAAGGATATATGCATGCCTGCGGACACGACGGCCACATAGCAATTGGACTCGGCACTATCGAAGCAATAAAAGAAAGTGAGTTTTCTGGGACTCTAAAGGTGTTTTTCCAGCCTGCCGAAGAGATATCAGGGGGTGGAAAAGCGATGGCAGAGAGTGGTTATCTCCGTGATGTCGACTATTTATTTGCACTCCATCTCGGGCTTGATCATCCGACAGGGAGAATCGTCGCTGGCATTGAAAAACCGTTGGCGATGGCCCATATGACCGCGACCTTCGAGGGGGCAAGCGCTCACGCCGGAAAAGCACCAAACGATGGTGAAAATGCGATGCAGGCGGTAGCAACTGCAATTCAGAACGCATATGCCATCCCACGTCACAAAGATGGGAGGACACGCATAAACATAGGCCATATCGAAGGCGGCACAGCAAGCAACGTTATTGCCGAACAGATCACTATCGAAGCAGAAATTCGGGGCGAAACTACTGGCCTGATGGAGTACATGCGCACTGAAGTTGAGCGTGTGCTCTACGCTGCCGCGGAAATGCACGACTGCGATGTCACCCCAAGGATCATCAGCGAGTCGCTGCGAGCCGACAGTGATCCCGAACTTCGCAGCGTCGTCGCTAAGGTTGCAGATGAGTCCACTGACATTGATCAAATCGTGGACAAAACCAGATTCGACGTCAGCGAAGATGTTACATACCTGATGAGGCACGTTCAACAACACGGTGGACTCGCATCGTATCTCCTCGTAGGCACGGATCATCCCACGAACCACCACACACCAACGTTCGATATCGACGAGTCGAGTCTCGATATTGGGGTGTCGATTGTTTCCAATTCGATTCTTAAGTGTTCACGACGACAGCTATGAGTTCAACGCTGCCGTACGAATTATTGAAACATCTCTAATGTCGCGGCATACATTATAGATGTAGTGTTGACAGTCTTCACGTAGATTGAAGAGACCAGAAGGATTAATCGGCGAGCGCTTTGAGTAATATGTATGAGCCAAAATAACGTGCCGGAGTCTCTTCAATCGGCCGCGGATTCGGACCGCCCACGTGGTATTCTTACCCCATCTGATCGCGACTTCCTGCTCGGCCGGAAAACCGATTATACCGACCATTCGAAAAAGCAGAAGCGGAACCGGATTAGACGCCGTGTTCGAAATGCTGTTCTCGATTTTAGCATTCTGTTTGAGTGTCTCGAAGATCGAGATCTGGAAACGGTATTCGACCCCGACGATGAGGATCGTGACGCGTATACCCAAGGCATTACAGATATTCTCGCGTTTCTTCATCTCGGGACGATGGGGTATCATACGCCGTTCAAAGATATGCTTTCGGAGGGTGTGGGAAAGGCAGAACAACGCCTCGCTGGCTCGAACTACCGAATGGTCAACGTTGAGTTTAATGTCGACCCAGTTGGGCAAATAAACGTGGACAAGGTAGTCGAGAAGCTTGAGAACGAAGAGTTCGCTCAGCTCACCGACGAGGAACTCCGAGCGTACATCCGTCTTCTCACGATGTCTGATAGCTTCTCTCCAGAAGTTTCCCGAGAGGAAATCAAAGACCGAGTCGACGAGTTCTCAGAGAAGGTAACCGAAAGCGCCGAGGCTCGTGACAAGAAATTAGACGAACTTACGAACTGACAAAGCCGCCATACAAGAGGGACCGCAGATTCTGAGCGCTGTTACCAACGTGACATCACTTTTACTCTGTTGTTGTGTTTTTAGCAACTAGCAAGGATTGTTTTTAGTGTATTGAAACGTCATCATCGGTGGTGTCCTCACCACAATGCATACTATCTTTATACAAGGAGAGAATCCCGTCGTTCAGGAAGGGCGTGAATCCGACAATCCTTATCTTTATTTTGGATAGAAACGTAGTATACACCAACTGGGGCGGTATATCCGCCCCCATGTCGAGATAATTGGACAATATCGGGATTCCTTGTCTGACTTTCGCAGGTATCCCCTGCGTGAGAGGGCATGGATACCGAAAGAAAATAATCAGGTAACTCTGAATCCCTAACGGGATAGGAGTAGCGGGGGCGTGGCACTCCAAGTACTCGTCGGTGTATAAACCCGAGGTTCCCAAACCAACCGCCTCCGTTGCGGTGGGAAGCCCCATCGTTTCACGACTGTCTCTTACCCACAAGTTCTAACGCCGTAGCTGACCAATCAACTCCAGTAAATGGGACGCTGTTCGCGGAGCTGGCGATCAAAAGCTGATGAAGATGGACAGCTGTGTGACATGGATGTCTCTGGATGGATTCGAAAGGAGTTTCGAGCAGCTGAGTTCGGCGACAAACGACTGACTGATCGGTTGGTGAAGCTCGGAGATGAACTCGGCAGCTCGCCTGCCGAGTCCATCCCGGCAGCCTG
>NZ_JAQFWV010000079.1:0-13541 GCF_056175805.1 Halohasta sp. A2
GAGTGGTAGTTGGCGACGTTCCAGAGTTTGCTGGCCGACCATCCGTGCCGGTCGAGCGAGTTCTCTACCTGTCCGTGGTTGAGGATTTTTGCCCGGTGGGTGCGGTGGACTTCCAGCATTCTAAACGTCTGTATAAACACTTATACTCGCTTTTCTTGTAAAGGTTCGGTTTAAGAACGGTGGAATACCCGACCCTGCCATTGCCGGTGGATTGTGTAGGAATTGTCGGATTCATCCTGACCCTAAAGGGTCAGGTATTCTCCTCAATTCTGTATAAAACGAGCCAATGCCTCGAATGCCGAACCAGGAGATAACGAGTCGGTCGACCCACGGTGCCTCCGAGCCGAGAAAGCCAACGAGGCCTACGAGCGGGCGAATCACGACGAGGAATCCAACTGCGACCACCACCGTCTGCCACGTCAACGGTGCCAACAGCCCACCGGCAATCGCCCCACCAAAGAAAACGAGCACGGTCGACATCAGGAGTCGTTCGACGACAGCCCCGAAGTCATGGAGATGGTGGTAGTAGTCGTGTTCCCACTCGAAGCGCCGGAGTTCGAGCGCAGCCACGAACACGGCGAGAAAGCCGTAACCACCAGCGAGTTCGGTCAGTCCGTAGGCAAACAGCGTGGTGACGAGTGCCTCGCCACCGGCCATGAGCTCGGCCTGCTGTGAGGCCGCAGCTGAATGAAAGACGACACGGGCCATTAGATGGCCGATGAGCAGCCCTGAGAGGAGTCCAACACTGATTCGGTAGCCTATATCGACCAATACCCAGTCGACTAACCAGCCAACGCTCCCGGCCGTACTCGCGCCAGCGACCGCAATCGCGAGGTACGTGAACGGAAACGCCAGTCCGTCGTTGAATCCGGCCTCGGACGTGAGTGCAAACCGGACCGAGCCCCACTCGTGTATGTCGGCCTGTTCGACCTCCATCTCGGTTAGCGGTGCGCCCGCCTCCACATCGGAGGCGAGCACCGGGTCCGTTGGAGCGACAACGGCACCCAATAGAATCGCGGTCGCCGGATGGAGACCGAGCAGTGCCCACCCGAACACCGCGACGCCAGCGATCGACAGCGGCATCGTAATCCCGATCAGTCGCCACGTCGACGACCACGAACCAAGCCTGAACGGCCAGTCGATTTTCAACCCTGCGCCCATGAGCGCGATAATGACCACCAGTTCGGTGAGGTGTTCCGTAAGGGTCGCATTCCCGACCGGGTCGACCACGGCGAGCGGGGCGAACTCGAAGAGGACGAATCCGAAGCCGACGTAGATCAGTGGAAACGAAAGCGGTTTGTCCGAGACGATGCGCGGCAGCACCACTGCCCCGAGCAACGCCACACCGACAACGAGCATCCCGATTTCGTATCGACTCATCCTGTCGTTTCTCCGAATACTCGGTCTTCAAAATCAGCATCACCTCGCTGTCTGTCGTCTTCGGTACGACTGACTTTCGAATCGAAGGTCGACCACGCGGTGAACGCAGCAATCTACTGGATGAGTGGCCAAGAGTATTGTCTCTTGAGGGATTAGAGGAGCTATGCGCGATCTCGACGAAACCGACCTGCAGATTCTCTCGCTGTTGGCTACGAACGCTCGTCGACCTTTTAGTGAAATCGGCGAGCAGGTCGACCTCTCTGGCCCCGCAGTCTCCGAGCGCGTTAGACGCTTGCAAGAGTCAGGAATCATCAAGCACTTCACGATCGACGTCGATCGGGCGGCGCTTCGGGCTGGCGTCCCCGTGTTGGTCGACCTCGACCTGCCAGCAGAATCGCTTGATCGAGCCCGCAAGCGCGTCCGTGAGGCCGAAGCTGTCGAACACGTCTTCGTTACCGCCGACGGTAGCGTTCGGTTTTACGGCCGCGTCGACGCCCAAAACGTTCGGCCGTGGATCGCTGGCCTGTTCGACGGAATCGAGATCGACGACTACACGGTCGCGTTGGTCGACGCCGTCGAGTGGACGCCATCGGTCGACGGCGTGGAGTTCGCCCTCTCGTGTGCGGAGTGTTCGAACACGGTCGACAGCGAAGGCGAAACCGCACGTATCGACAACGAGGTCTACCACTTCTGTTGTCCGTCATGTCTGGCCCGCTTCGAAGAGCGCTACCAGCGCCTCGAATCCAGTGCATGACTGACTTTCGAATCTGAAGTATCAGTGGGTATAGACCCCTACTCTCGAAGCAGTAAACTGCCTAAAGGTGGGGTTCGTACTAGGTAGTATGACCACACGAACGACTCACCTTGACGTGACGGGCATGTCCTGTGCCAACTGCTCGTCGACCATTCGTGACGCGCTCGACGCGTTGGATGGCGTGACCGCAGTGAGTGCAAACTACGCTACCGACGAGGCGACCGTCGAGTACGACCCCGAAGCGGTCTCGCTCGCCGAGATCTACGGTAAAATCGAGGCCGCTGGCTACGGTGCGGTTTCTGAATCGGTCACGGTCGGCATCTCGGATATGACCTGTGCGAACTGTGCCGAAACCAACGCCGAGGCTCTCGAATCGCTCAGAGGCGTTATCGAGACGAACGTGAACTACGCGACCGACGAGGCCACAGTGACGTACAACCCTGCCGAGACGAACGTCGACGCGTTCTACGACGCAATCGAAGCGGCTGGCTACTCGCCGGTCCGCGAGAAGGCGGGCGACGTCGACGGCGGAAGGGACGCAAGAGATGCGGCCCGGGCCGACGAAATCAGAAAACAGCGCCGACTGACGCTGTTCGGTGCTGCGCTGTCGATCCCGATGCTGGGCTTTCTGTTCGACCGACTCGTTCTCGGCGGCGTGTTCGTCCCCGAGATGATCTTTGGTATCGAGTTCGGCTGGGTCGAGTTCCTCTTGGCGACGCCGGTCCAGGCCGTTCTCGGCTGGCCGTTTTACAAAAACTCCTACAAGGCGCTCGTCACCAACGGCCGGGCCAACATGGACGTCCTCATCGCGCTGGGTTCCTCGACCGCGTACGGCTACTCGGTGGCCGTGCTGTCGGGACTGATCGCCGGCAGTCTCTACTTCGATACGGCCGCGCTCATTCTCGTGTTCATCACGCTCGGCAACTTCCTCGAAGCCCGCTCGAAGGGCCAGGCCGGCGACGCGCTCCGATCGTTGCTCGAACTCGAAGCCGAGACGGCGACGCTGGTCGACGACGACGGAACCGAGCGGGAGGTTCCGCTCGAAGACGTCTCGGTCGGCGACCGAATGAAGGTTCGGCCGGGCGCGCAGATCCCGACCGACGGCGTCGTGGTCGACGGCCAGAGCGCGGTCGACGAGTCGATGGTCACCGGCGAGTCCGTTCCGGTCGAAAAACGCGAGGGCGACGAGGTGGTCGGCTCGACAATCAACGAGAACGGCGTGCTCGTCGTCGAGGCGACCAACGTGGGCGCCGACACCGCCCTCCAACAGATCGTCCAGACGGTCAAAGACGCCCAGTCGCGCCAGCCTGAGATCCAGAACCTCGCCGACCGCATCTCGGCGTACTTCGTGCCGATCGTCATCGCTAACGCGCTGCTTTGGGCGCTCGTCTGGTTCGCGTTCCCCGCCGTGTTGGCCGGAATCGTCGACTGGCTGCCGCTGTGGGACCTAGTCGCTGGTGGGCCAACCGTGGTCGGCGGCAGCGTTTCAGTATTCGAGTTCGCGATCATCGTGTTCGCCTCCTCGGTGCTGATCGCCTGTCCCTGCGCGCTGGGGTTGGCGACGCCCGCCGCGACGATGGTCGGAACGACGATCGGCGCTCAACACGGCGTGCTGTTCAAAGGCGGCGACATCCTCGAACGCGCCAAGGACGTCGACACCGTCGTTTTCGACAAAACCGGGACACTCACCGAGGGCGAAATGGAGCTCACTGACGTGACCGCGTTCGATTTCGATTCAGCGGGCGATGCTGCCACCAACGCCGCCACCGATGGCGGCCTACTCGCGGCCGACGACCGACTTTCCGAAGACGACGTGCTTCGGCTCGCCGCGAGCGCCGAACGGGGAAGCGAGCATCCGCTCGCCCGCGCGATCGTCGACGGCGCGACCGACCGCGGCCTTGAGGTCGGCGAGCCAGAGGCGTTCGAGAACGTGCCGGGTCACGGCGTTCGGGCGACCGTCGACGGCATTGAGCTGTTGGTCGGCAACCGAACCCTTCTGACCGACAACGGCGTCGACCCCGAACCGGCCGCCGAGACGATGCAGCGGCTCGAAACCGAGGGGAAAACGGCGATGCTCGTCGCGGCCGATGGCCGGCTCGTCGGCGTGCTCGCTGACGCCGACACGGTCAAACCGACCGCCGCCGAGGCCGTTCGCGCGATTCGAGCGCGCGGCGTCGACGTGATGTTGCTCACCGGTGACAACGAACGAACGGCGCGCGCGGTCGCCGAGCATGTCGGTATCGACCCCGAAAACGTTCGGGCGGGCGTGCTGCCCGAGGACAAATCCGACGCCGTCGAAGCCATTCAGGGAGATGGATCGAAGGTGATGATGGTCGGCGACGGTGTCAACGACGCGCCCGCGCTGGCGGTTGCCTACGTCGGCACCGCCCTCGGCTCGGGAACTGACGTGGCCATCGAAGCCGCCGATGTGACGCTGATGCGCGACGACCCGGTCGACGTCGTCAAGGCGATCAGGATCTCGGATGCGACGCTCCAGAAAATCAAACAAAACCTCGTGTGGGCGTTCGGCTACAACACGGCGATGATTCCGCTGGCCTCGCTCGGACTGCTCCAGCCGGTGTTGGCGGCCGCCGCGATGGCGTTTTCGAGCGTCTCGGTGCTCGCCAACAGCCTCCTGTTCCGCCGCTATTCGCCCACCGAGGACTACGAACTGTTCGGTTGGCTCCGCTGAGGGCGCTGTTTCTTACTCGTTTGTCTCACCACGGGCGGCCTCGAACATCGACAGCGCTTGCTCGCGGCGCTCGCTGTGGTCGACGATCGGATCGGGATAGTCAGGTGCGGCGTTTCGTCGCTGGGTGAGCGAGGCCTCGTGCCACGAGTGGATGATCCCTGGATCGGTCTCGGACAACTCGTCGACGTATTTCTTTATATACTCGGCGTCGGAGTCATAGCGTTCGCCTTGGGTCATCGGATTGAAGATGCGGAAGTAAGGCTGGGCGTCGGTGCCCGTCGAGGCGGCCCACTGCCAGCCGCCGTTGTCGTTGGCGGTGTCGTGGTCGACCAGGTTTTCGCGGAACCAGTCGTAGCCCTCACGCCAGTCGATAAGCAAGTCCTTGGTCAGAAACGAGGCGACGATCATTCTGACTCTGTTGTGCATAAATCCCTCATCGCGGAGTTGGCGCATACCCGCGTCGACGATCGGAAACCCCGTTTTTCCTTCTTTCCACGCCTGCAGCAGTTCTGGGTCGTTGTCCCACTCGATTTCATACTCATATTCTTTGTAGTTCCCCGAGACGACGTTCGGGTGGAACCACAGCACGTGCGTATAAAATGCGCGCCACGCCAACTGTGACTGGAACTCTCTGATCGACTCTAGCTCACTTTCGGTTGCCTCCTCAGTTGCCTTCTCGGTCGACCAGTAGACTTCCCGAATCCCGATAGTGCCATACTTGAGGTCGGCCGAGAGCCGCGAGGTCGACTCGCGTGTTGGGTAGTCGCGTTCGCCGTTGTAGCGATAGATGCCGTCTTCGCAAAAGCCAGCGAGTCGTTCGTGAGCGGCGGCGCTCCCGGCGGTCAGCAGGTCGGCCTCGGGTTCATCGAAACCCAGCTCGTCGAGCGTTGGCAACGACCCAGCGTCGACGCCGAGAGTCTCGCTGTCGACGAGTTGGTCAGACTCGGGAGCCGGATACGGCTCGTCCTTGTTTCGATCCTGCCATTTGCGGCCGAAGTAGGTGAAAACGGAGTAGGGCTCGCCCGCATTGGTCGTGATCGACCCCGGTTCGTGGCAGATGGCGTCGTGGAACGACTCACGCGCGATATCCGCCTCGGCGAGCGCCTGGCGCACCGCCGCATCACGCTCGCGGGCGAGTCCCGAGTAGTCGCGGTTCCAGACGACTCGGTCGGCGTCGACCGCACTTGCCACTGCCGGAACGACCGCTGTGGGATCTCCGCGGCGAATCAGGAGGTCACCACCACGGTCGCGGTACCACTCGCGGAGTTCTACCAGCGAGTCGACGAGATACGAGACACGTGGGGAGCCGGCGTGTTCGAGCACCCTTTCGTCGAAAACGAACAACGCGACGACACCGGAGTTCGAGTCAGCAGCGCGCTGTGCTGCGGCCGCGAGCGCCCGGTTGTCGGCTCCACGGAGATCCCGCCGGTGCCAGTGAAGTTGCATGCCTGTGCTACGAGAAGGACCGTAAGGAAACTTGTGGAGCCTCACCGAGTCGAGAACGTCGACGGCGCGTCTGCCAACTCACCTCGATAGCCATCCAACACGCCAAACTGCTCATCTCGCCGCCCTTCGAGCCAGTAGAGCAACTGCGCTGCCCACCGGAGTTTGCGGGCTTTCATCGGGTCGACCGACGGATCGTCGAACTGCCAGCCAACAAAGCGGAGTTCGGCCGCGCCGAACGCATCCGCAATAAAGGCGGTCCGGTCACCGTCGGTGAACCCGCCAAAATTCTCGACGGCCCGCGTGGGCTCGGCCTGCGTCGTCACGAGCGTCGACCCAAGCTCGAACCGCGGGAGCCACTCGCGCAGCGTCGGGATGTTGTCCCCGTGGGCGTGGGCCGCCACCGGTGTTCCTTGGTGAGTCAGTTTGCTGGCGGTCTCGGTGTTTTTGTCCAGATCGGTCACCATCAGGTCGACGTCGATTCCGTGGGCGGCGAGCACGTCCACGGCGGTCGAGGCCGCGACGATGGCGTCGACCGATGTCGGATCGAAGTCTTTGAGTTCGCTCGACAGCGACGGGGCCGCCCCGACGATGACGACGGCTGCGTCGTCGAGAAACGACAGTCGACGGCGATCAAATGGCCGGGCGATATCAGCGGCCACGTCTCGGGCGGTCTCGTCGGCCGCTCGGTCGAAGCCGAGGTCGGCGAGAATCGCTTCGTACACCGGTTCCCACTCGGGAAAGCTGAGGCTACTGCTCATTGGAATCGGTATAAATCCAGCCGAGCGGGCCTGAGGCTCGTCGACTGTAATATTGTATGGGCCGGATTGGCACAGAGTACCCCTACCCGAATGCCCCTCCGGCGTCCACTGCTTGGTTTGCCATGATCCGGCATAAGTTTTCTCTTAACAGCACGCCTTTCTGATACGTTCGATAACGCCCGAAATATCGCTCGGAACACTACTCAAACCCTCGGTAAGCCGATCATACCCAGATTTCGTGCCAACGGTAATCACGGTACTGTCAGACGACCGGCTGACACAGTCGACACCCGCCTGTTCGCACGCTTCGGCCAACCGCTGTCGGTCGACTGTGTCGATTCCTGACACGGTAAAGACATGCATAACACTCCGATCGGCGAGCGACTCTGCGGCCGTCTCGCCCAAACCGAACCGGTCGAGATGTCGACGGGCCTCTCGTGTCGTCGTCACGTCGAGTTGCTCGACCGAGATTCCGTCGACCGTCTCGCGGAGCCGTGAGCGCGAGAACTCCTTGCCGATCAGCGCGGCGTCTCGGGTTTCGGCCACGTCGTGCGTTCGGATGACGTGCGCACCGCGTTCGACGGCCATAGACGTCGCGGCCAACGACACCGGGAGGGCCTCGTCGGTTTCGCGACCGGCGACCGACCGCAGGAAGTTCTTGCGATTGATTGAGACGAGAATCGGCTGGCCGTAGCCGCGGAACTCCCGCAAGCGCCGAAAGGTTTCGCGGTCGTCTTCGATGGTTTTGTCCTCGCTCCAGCCGCCGAACGCCGGGTCGACGATGGTTTTGTCGGTGAGACCGTTGAGTTCGAGCGCGTCGTATATGTCGTCTACGTCCTCGATCGCTCCCGGACGTTCGAGATCCGGCGGGGAGGCCATCTTGGCGACCGCGACGTCGTACTCCTCGCAGACCTCGGGCATCTTCGGATCGGCAAACCCACAGATGTCGTTGACCATGTCGAACCCGCCGCTGAGGGCAGCGTCGGCGACTTCGTGGTATCGGGTTTCGATCGAAAAGACGGCGTCTCCCGAAACGCTCTCGATCGTTTCGAGCGCCACGTCGAGGCGGTCGAGTTCCTCGTCGGCGCTCAATACCTCGAACTTCTTGTTGGCTGATTCGAGGCCGACGTCGACGATGTCGGCACCCTGATCGATCAGTTCGGTGTCGACGTAGGCGGCGGCCTCGCTTGGACTATTAAACACGCTTGGCTTGTACGGCGATTCGGCGCTCACGTTCAGCACGCCCATGATCCGTGGGGGCTGGTCGTCACCGATCTTCAACCCGGCGGCGTCAACAGTTCGCATACTTCCACTCGGAACGCCGCCGACATAGGCGGTCCGATTCACCAGTGGAGTCAGTCTGTTTTTATTCACCGCGTCGTTACGATGTGTATGGGAAAAGTCAGCGTCGGGCTTCGTGGCTGGCGGTTCGAGGAGAGCGAGATCTTCACCGACGACGAGGAGTTCAAGCCCCTCGCAGAGATACCGGAAGACCCGCGGCAGCGACTGCTTCGACTGTTGACGCTCGTCGAAAAACCGTGTGATGGCTGCTACCTGATTCACGGCGAGGCCGACATCAGGCGCTGTAATCCTGCGGAGTTCGTCTACGGCGAATCGAACGACGAGGTCGTCCTCTGTGGCGATCACGAACCGGATTTCGTGTATTGGTACCAGCAGGCAGGCGGCAGCGACCTCCGGGGCGACGAGGAGTTTGCCGACGCCTTCCACGAGTGGTTCGCCGACGGTAATCGAGCACCCGAGGGCTTCGGCGGCGTCGACCACGTCGAAACTGATCCGGAATCGCTCCCCGATCTCCCGGATCCAGAGGAGATCCAAGCACGGCTCGAAGCCGACTACGAGCCACACAGAATCGATCTCCGGCAGTATATCGACGACCCCGAGGATGCCGATCCTGACGCCGACCCGATCTCCGAGGAGGAACTCGCGGCGATCGATTTCGATGCAAGCTATCCGACCGACGAGTCATGAGCCAGCCGAGCCAGTCGCCGGTTGTCGTGGTCGTCGAGCCCGAAACGCCGGGCAACGTCGGAACGATCGCGCGAGCGATGAAGAACTTCGGGCTCACCGATCTCAAACTCGTCGACCCACCTGTGCTCGACCCCGACGGCGAGGCCTACGGCTTTGCGGGCCACGCCCGCGAAGACGTGCTCCCGAACGCCGAGGAGGTCGAACTCGACGAGATTATCGCGAACTACCACACTGTCGGCTGTACCGCGATCACGGGCGAAGACAGCCGTCGACACGTCCGATTTCCGTTTAAAACCCCGGTCGAACTTCGGGAGTCGCTATCGTCGGTCGAAACCCAAACAGCACTCGTCTTCGGTCGTGAGGGTCGAGGGCTGCACAACCGCGAGATCGAGCGGCTCGATGAGGTGTGCTCGATCCCTGCCAGCGGCGAGTATCCCGTGCTCAACCTGGGCCAGGCAGCGACGATTCTATTCTACGAACTGCGTGAGCTGACTGTCAAAGAGACACAGCTTCCCGACGTCGATCACTATCGGGCTGACGAAGACGATATCGAACGGCTCTACGACTACGTTGGGGCGTTTCTCGAGGCCCAGCGATACAACGAGCGAAAACATGACAAGACACAGCGACTCGTGCGGCGGCTGATCGGTCGAGCCCACCCCACAGACAGGGAGGTTCACACGCTGCTGGGCGTGTTCCGACAGGCAACTGAGCAACTCGAACAGCGGCGGGAACTTAGTGGTACAGCGGACGCTAACGACGCTCAGCCGTCGACTGAACCAGGCTCGTAACGACCTCTTTATTTGGCTATACCGTTCCTACGACCGAGTAAGAGACGCCTACGGTCTACTGGGTGGCGATTTCGAACCGTGCACCGCCTGTCTCGCTGTCGGTGACATCGATCTCCCAGCCGTGAACGTCGACGATCTCGTCGACGATGTGGAGCCCGAGCCCGCTGCCGGATTCGGTCGTCGTGTACCCGGATTTGAAGACCGTTTGACGGTCGCTTTCGGGGATTCCGGGCCCATCGTCGCATACCGCGAAGCCTGATGCTGTCGGCTTGATCGTCACGGTCACCGAATTAGTGTCGTCGTCGAAAATCTCCTGTGGCGAGCGCGAACGCGGCGTCGACCCGAGGCCGACCGACTCCGACGAGCCGTGCTCGATGGCATTGCGGATCAGGTTCTCGAACAGCTGTTGGAGCCGGATCGCATTGGCCTCGACCGTCTCCAGATGCGGCTCGATCTGGAGTCGGGCCGTCGAGGGGTCGATAATCCGCCACGCCTGGATGGCGACCGTCTGGATCGAAACGGCCTCGGTTTCGGCCTCGGCGTCGACGGTTTGGATCGTCTGGAGGTGATCGGTGATCAGCGAGTCGACTCGCTGGGCGGCGTTGAGCGCGGCCTGCAGGTGGATGTCGGCTTTCGATGGCTCTGCGAGCGAGAGCTCGATCCGGCCGTAGATCACCGACAGCGGCGAGTTGAGATCGTGCGAGACCGTCCGAGCGAACTGCGAGAGCGTTCGGTTTCGCTCGGCGACCCGATGGAATCGCTCTTCGAGTCGGGTGTACCGTCTGTGGTGTTCGAGACAGCCGCCGGCGACCGTCGACAGCCGGCCAACCGTCGTCCGAATTTCGGGTATGATATCGTCGACCGACAGTTCGATCACCCCGACGCCGCCCAGCGGAAAGGCGATACGAGGTGTGTTCGAGTCGGTCGAATGCTGTCGTTCTCCGTGCTCGTAAGCCGCAGTCGTCAGAGGTGTGGGCTCGCCAGAGTCGTCTTTCCCACCGGTGGTCGGACCAGCAGTTTCCAACTGTTCGGTATCGGGGTTGACCAGCCAAAAACGCCTCTCAGAGACCGGCTCCAGCTCGCTTACCGCGGAGTCGAGAACCGTGAGAATCTCGCAGGTGGTTTCGGCTTCGACCAGTCGGCCGAACGGATCGCCGTCGGCCGGATCGGCTCTACGAGTCATTCACACCGCCTGTCTCGCCACCCGTGGCACCTTCGGCCCGTGTCGACGGCTCATACGCTACACAACCGTTCGGCTCTCTTTTAGTTCACTGTTAAAATATCTGATCTGATAACCGAAACTGTCTGAAAAGGCCCTTCGGTTGGTTACTCCGCGGATTCGGTCGACTCGGTGGATTCGGTCGACTCGAAGTCGATGGCAACCGAGTTGATACAGAACCGTTTGCCGGTGGGGTCGGGGCCGTCGTCGAAGATGTGGCCCAGATGGCCGTCACAGGTTCCACACCGGACTTCGGTCCGGCGCATCCCGTGGCTCGTGTCGAGTTCGGTCGTCGTCGCCCCGTCTTCGGCCGCGTAGAAACTCGGCCACCCACAGCCGGAGTGGTATTTCGTCTCCGAGTCGAACAGCACGGTTCGACAGCCCGCACACCGGTAGACGCCGTCGTCGTCGCGGTCGACGTGATCGCCACTAAATCGGGGTTCAGTGCCGCTCTCGCGGAGAATGTGGTACTCCTCGTCGGTGAGTCGCTCGCGCCACTCGTCGTTGGTTTCGGGAAGCGCAGTGTGTGTCGGTTCGCTCATACAACCCGTAGGGGTGCTGGCCCAAAAGGCGTTGCGTCGAGCCACCAGTTAGGAGTCAACTACTGGCTCTTCGTGATGAGTAGACGTCGACTGCGGCTGCTTACTGGCGGTCGTCGTCAGTGTGCGAACGGACCCAGAGCTCCCCGATTCGCGAGAGCGTCGTCCGATAGGATTTGCCGACCTCCTCTTGTTCGATGTAGCCCTTGCCACCCGGGCCCAGGCGGTCGACGTTGTAGATGACTTTCGAGCGGAAGCTGTCGGTGTACTCCTCGTTGAGATCGCGCGCCAGTGTCGAGGCGAGTTCGCTGACCGATTCGAACTCGCCGTGTTCGCCGAGCGTGAACAGGATGAGCTCTTCGAAGGGTTTGACGTTTGAAAACGACGCGACGGGCAGTTCGACGATGTGGCTGTCGCCGATCTTCTTTGCGCCGATGGTGACGCCGCGTTCGTCGAACTCCGAGAGTAGTTCGGTGATGCTATGCAGTCGGGTCTCCATACGCTCGCGGTCGAGATCACCATCCTCCAAGAGGTCCGCTAGAAGGTCGTGTTCGGCCCGTAGCTCCTCGGCGAGTTCGGTTTCGAGATACTTCTCTGGGGCGGTGTAGTAGGTGTGAATTCGGTCTCTGTCTGCTTGGCGTTCGACCATCACCGAGTGGGCTGCGGTCGCGAAGGCGAAGCTCACTGGTCGGGGCATCGAACAGACGTTTACCCACACCTCCGCTCCGTTGTCCAACTGTTCGTTGATGAGTTCAAAGGCCCCTTCGAACGCCGTATCGTAGTCGTAGACGTCGATCAGGCGGATACGCTCGGTTTCTGCGCCGAGTAGGTTCTGAAAGTCGGTTTCGAGTTTCGAGGCCAGTCGACGTGAGTACTCGACGTTCGCCTCGCTTCCTACCGCACCTTCGAGCAGGATGACGTGATCC
Organism: Halohasta sp. A2; assembly: GCF_056175805.1. Taxonomy (NCBI): domain Archaea; kingdom Methanobacteriati; phylum Methanobacteriota; class Halobacteria; order Halobacteriales; family Haloferacaceae; genus Halohasta; species Halohasta sp. A2. The sequence continues at coordinate 12,495 of NZ_JAQFWV010000079.1, forward strand.
ACATCGAACTGGTCGCGGATAAGCGGCGCAATAAGCCGGTCGTAATCGAAGCCGACCGGGACGATGTGCGTTTGCATTGGTATCCCAATGTGAAGCCGCATATATAACTCGTCACACTCTCTGGGCCGAATTATCCAGGATAAACTCCCGACTGCGGAGACCGAACCGGTCACAACACGATCACTGTGGCTCTACTCGGTGTATCAACTACGCCCCTCGTAACCAACTTTTCGCCAGAGTGGTATTGATACGACGACATCATGACCCTAACAAATAATAAGAACGGAACTAATTTAGTCTGACAGATACAGGGGTTCACAATGGCCGAAAAAACGGTTTTGGGGATCGACCTTGGGACGACGAACAGTGCCTGTGCGGTCGTCGAAGGCTCAGATCCAAAGATCATCCCGAACTTCGAAGGAACTCGGACAACACCGTCTGTCGTTTCACTCACCGAGACCGAAGAGTGGCTCGCGGGAGAGACTGCAGTCAATCAGGAGATTCAAAACCCCACGGAGACGGTTCGTTCGATCAAGCGGAAAATCGGTATCGACGAGTACAACCAAACCCTTAGAGGAACTGGGTACGGCCCAGCAGAGATCTCTGCGATTATTCTTCGAAAATTAAAGAACGACGCTGAACGGTATCTCGGTGAATCGATCTCCAAGGCTGTAATAACCGTTCCAGCGTATTTCAGTGATCGACAGCGACAAGCAACAAAGGACGCTGGCAAGGTCGCAGGGCTCTCTGTGGAACGGATTATCAACGAGCCAACTGCCGCTGCGATGGCATACGGTCTCGACCACGATACGTCGCAAACAGTACTGGTTGTGGATCTCGGTGGCGGTACGTTCGATGTTTCGGTTCTGGATATGGGTGATGGGATCTATGACGTCATCGCAACGAACGGAGATAACAAGCTAGTGCACCTTCAATCGTGATTTGTTGGGTATAGCTGCCGTAGTTTGATGCGAGCATCGTCGGTCGTAAACTGCCAGTTGATCTCCGTCCTATTTTGGTTGCGAGTACGTTCCCACGCAGCGACCT